>JBBQDT010000018.1:0-38699 GCA_038319955.1 Gemmatimonadales bacterium
CTCTCGACAAGCACTCCGAGAAGTTCGGGCACGACGTAATTGACGTCGAGGCTCTTACGCCGGACTTCGACAACTTTCAGATGCGACTCACACCTGCCGAGCACGACTACATCAAGGAAGTCGGCGATCCGATGTGGCAGCAGTACGTGCCCACGGTTCAGGAGCTGGACATCGTCGACGGTGTGATCGACTCGCTCGACGAAGACGGCGACTCGCCCGTGCCGAACATCACGCACCGGTATCCGGACCGCGCGCTCTTCCTCGTCAGCCCGGTCTGTGCCACCTACTGCCGCTTCTGCACACGTCGCCGGAAGGTTGGCGATCCGGAAAAGATCTCGCTCAAGGAGTACGAGTCCGCGTTCCAGTACCTCGCGGCGCACCCCGAGATTCGCGACGTGATCCTCTCGGGCGGCGACCCGATGATGCTTAGCGATCAGCGGCTGGAGTACATCTTCCAGCGACTGCGCGCCATTCCGCACATCGAGATCATCCGCCTCGGCAGCCGGATCACGTCGCACCTGCCCGAGCGCGTCACACCGGAGTTCTGCGAGATGGTGCAGAAGTACCACCCCATCTTCATGAACACGCACTTCAACCACCCGAGCGAGCTCACGCCGGCGGCCGTCGCCGCCCTCGACCGCCTGAGTCGCGCGGGCATCTCGCTCGGGTGCCAGACCGTGCTGCTCAAGGGCGTGAACGACGATCCGCGCATCATGATGGAGCTCATGCACGCCCTGCTGCGCGCGCGCGTTCGGCCGTACTACATCTACATGGCCGACCAGGTCGCGGGCGGTGAGCACTTCCGCACGACCGTTCAGAAAGGGTTGGAAATCATCCAGGCGCTGCGCGGATGGACGTCGGGCCTCGCCGTCCCGCAGTTCGTCATCGACGCGCCCGGCGGCGGCGGCAAGGTGCCGCTGTTGCCCGAGTACGTCGAGGAGATCACGGACGATGAAGTCGTCTTCCGGAACTACCAGGGCAAGCGATTCACCTACAAGCAGCCGCGGCAGACCGTGCCGTTGGTTGTTCCCGGTATTGCCGCTGAAAGCGACGTGGTGCCGATCGAAGCCGGGAAGGCCGCCAAGAAGAAGCGCGTCGCGCGCAACAGGAAGTCAGCGAACGGCTAAGACCTCTGGTCTGACAGTCTGACCTGCTTCGCGCTGCGCGCTTGCTCGTCTGACAGCGGGTCAACTGACTGGTCCGACAGCTTTCTAGATGCACAACCGGGTCGCTGCACTGCTTTGGCCACCAGCGTGATCACACGACCACGCCAACCAGCCAGAGACGAGGCGGTGTAGGCAACAGCTGTCAGACTTCAGTTGACCCGCTGTCAGACGAGGGCGGCGGCGGAGCCGCCCGCCCGGGTCAGACTGTCAGACTGTCGGACCCAAGCGCTTTTTCACTTCGTCGAGCGCCTCGGCCGTGATGGGATAGGTGTGTTCCGCGGCCGGGTAGGTCCTGTTCCGCACGTCGGCGGCCCATGCGGCGACCGCGCCACTCAGGTCTTCACGCGCCGATGCGTACGACCGGACGAACCGCGCCGCGCGACCTTCGCTGAAGCCGAGCAGGTCGTGATACACCAGCACCTGGCCACCGGTGTCCACGCCGGCGCCAATGCCGATGACGGGAATGCGCGTCCGGCTCGTGATGATTTCCGTCACGGCCGCAGGGACGGCCTCGACGACGAGTGCCACGCAACCGGCACCGGCAAGTGCGTCCGCATCGGCGATGATGCCGAGCGCCTGCTCGGGATCCCGTCCACGGGCGCGGTAGCCTTCGCGAGTGCGCACGGACTGCGGCAGAAGGCCCACGTGTCCGATCACGGGTATGCCGGCCTCGATGATCGCGCGCACTCGCGGAATCATCTCGCCGCCGCCCTCGAGCTTCACCGCGTCGCAACCCGCTTCATTCACGAACCGCAGTGCCGAGGCGACCGCGAGCTCGTCGCTCGCCTCATAGCGCCCGAATGGCAGGTCGCCGACGACTGGGATATCCGTCACCGCCCGACGGACCGCTGACGTCAGCATCAGCAGCTCGTCGATGGAGATCTCGCGAGTGGACGCGTAGCCAAGCACGGTCATCGCTGCGGAGTCGCCCACGAGGATGACGTCCACGCCGCCGGCAACCGCCACGCGCGCTGATGGATAGTCGTATGCCGTGAGCATCACGATGGGGACGCCGCGAGCATACAGCTCGGCGAGTCGGTCCAGCGGAGCACTCATGAGTTCACGCTCGAGCCAAGAATGACATTGTCGATGAGGCGGATGGCGCCGAACCGCGCCGCGATGGCGACGAGTGTCTCACCCTCGAGCGTCGTCACCGGTTTCAGAGTGTTGGCGTCCACTGCTGCAAGGTACTCCGGCGCAACCTGCTCGGCGTCGAGGATCGCGCGCCCGTGCGCGAGCGCGACGTCCGCGCGCGCCTCGCCGGCACGCGCCGCGCGCTCGATCGCGAACAGGGCTCGCGACAGTGCGGTTGCCCGCGCTCGTGATGGTGCGTCGAGCAGCACGTTCCGGCTCGACATCGCCAGCCCATCAGCTTCGCGAACCGTCGGACAAATCTCGATGCGCACCGGCACGTCGAGATCGCGCACGAGGCGCCGAATGATCAACGCCTGCTGCGCATCCTTCTGGCCGAAGTACGCGTCGTCGGGCTGCACCATGTTGAGCAGCTTCGTCACCACGGTGGCAACGCCACGAAAGTGCTGCGTTCCGCGAACGACACCCTCGAGTGGCTCCGCCAGCGCCTGCACCTCGACCGAAGTGGCGAATCCCGCTGGATAGACCTCATCCACGGCAGGAGCAAACAACACCTCGACGCCTTCCGCTTCCGCCATGGCGGCGTCGCGCCGCTCGTCGCGCGGATAGCGTGCGAGGTCGGCGGCCTCGTTGAATTGCGAAGGATTCACGAACAGCGAAACGACGACGAATCCCGACGCCGCCCTGGCCCGGCGCATCAGGCTGAGATGCCCCTCGTGAAAGGCGCCCATCGTGGGCACGAGGCCCACGCGCGCACCGTTGCGGCGCGCTGCGGATATCGCGCTGCGAAGCTCCGCCGTCGTACGAATGACGATCATGACGGAGGCGTTTGCGCGAGCGCGCGCGTGGCGGCCGTGAGGGCATCCCAGAGCGGCAGGAGATCCGGAGCGGCGTCGCTCACGGCCGCGCGCTGCCTCGCCACTGTCTCTTCATCCCCGCGCGCGACGGGACCCGTCAGCGCAACGCGTGCGCCGCCATCGCGCCAATGCGCCACCGCGCTGTTGACCAGGGGCATGAGATCGCCGCGATCCAGGCCGACCAGCGCGCCGAGGCGCTCTGCCATTCCCTCGACGGTCGTCAGGTAATTGGACGCCGCCGATGCCGCCGCGTGATACAGTGCTCGCTGTTCCGGCACGATGACGCGCGGACGCATGCCCAGCCGACCAGCCAGCGCGCGTGCGACGGCGAGCGACCGAGCGCTGCTTCCATCGACCGCGCATGCGGCGCCCTCGAACGACGCGTCCGCGCCAACCACGCTCAGCAAGGGATGGAGCAAGAAACGCTCGTGCGGTGCGAGCAGCGAGAGGTCGGCGGAAGCGCTTACGTGGCCGACGATGGCGCCAGGACGAAGGTTCGTACTCGCCTGTCCGATCGCTCGATCGGGGACACACAGCAGCACGATCGCGGCTCCTTCCGCATCCGCGCCCCGGCCCAGCGGACCGCGCACCGGTACGTGCGCGCGTTGCAGCGCCGCTGCCAGGGCGATGCCCATGCGTCCGCGACCGACCACATCGCACCACCCCTGCGGTAGCTCGCTTGTCGCCTCGGCGCGCGCATTCTCGAACGGCATCATCGCATCGTGCAGGTCGCGTAGTTCAGCGGTTGGCCTAACAGTCTAACAGGCCGCAGGGCGACATGCCGCTGCGGAGGAGGCTGGACAACGGTATCGATGATGTACGAATCAGGCAGGCGGAGCGATTCGACGCCTGACCCGATGATCGCACGACGACAAGGGCGCTACGCCGGCTTGCGGCGAGCGCCCCTCTCGTATCGTCAGTGCGCCGCGGATTCCAGGTGTGCGCGCGCCGCTTCCTCCACCACGCGTTGCGCGGCTTCGCTCGGAACTTCCTCGTATCCGCGAAAGCGCCGGCGCAGGCTCGCCCGCCCATGCGTCATCGACTGGAGCGCGCTCGCGTACAGGTGCAGCTCGGACTGCGGGACAACCGCGTGCACGCGCGTGCCGGCACTATTCTCGGGCGCTTCCGTCCCGAGGATATGGCCGCGCCGCGCCGAAAGATCCCCGAGCACATCGCCGAGCGAGTCCTCGGGTACCAGGATCTCGATGTCATCGAGTGGCTCGAGCAGCACCGGCTTGCACTTCGGCGCCACCGACTTGAATGCCTGGATGCCCGCCATCTTGAACGACATCTCGTTGGAATCGACGCTGTGGTACGAGCCGTCGTAGAGCTCCACCTGAAAATCGACCAGCGGGAATCCCGCGAGCACCCCGCGCTCGGCCGCCTCGTGAATCCCCCGTTCCACGGCGGGGATGAACTTGCTTGGAATTGCGCCACCGACGATGCGGTCCTCGAAGCGAAAGCCGTCGCCGCGCGGGGTCGGCATGATACGCACCCAGCAATCGCCGAACTGTCCCCGTCCGCCCGACTGCTTCTTGTGCTTGCCCTGCCCCTCGGCGCCCGCCCGGATCGTCTCACGGTAGGCGATCTTCGGTTTCGAGAGCTCGGCGACGACACCGAACTTGCGCTTCAGCTTTGCCAGCTCGACCTCGAGGTGACGCTCTCCCATTCCAGAGACCAGCGTCTCGTGCGTTTCCGGGTTCCAGTGGGTCTCGAAGGTCGGATCTTCATCATGGAGCCGGTGCAACCCGAGCTGAAGCTTCTCCTCGTCCGCACGGTTGGTTGGATGAATCGCGAGCTCCACGAGCGGCTCGGGATACACGATCTGCGGCAGTCGGACCGGATGTGCGCGCGTGGAGAGCGTGTCGTTCGTGTGCGTGTTGCGAAGTTTCGCCACGCATCCGATATCGCCGGCATGCAGTAGAGGCACCTCGGCGCGCTCACGTCCCTGCAGGATCGCGAGATGATTCAGCTTCTCGGTCACGTCGCGGGTGGCGTTGTACAGCTCGTCGCCGCTCGTCACCGAGCCCGAGAGGATCCGGAACACGCTCACATCGCCAACGTGTGGCTCGCTCTGCGTCTTGAAGACCAGCGCCGCGAAGGGCGCGTCGTCCTGCGCGTGAATTTCGACCGTGTGATCACCTTCGGCGCCGGTGAACGCGTGCAGCTCTTCCATCTCGTAGGCGTTCGGCATCAGCTCGACGATGGTCGTCAGCACGGCGCGGGTGCCGTAGTTCAGCGTCGATGACACGCAGAACAGGGGAAAGAGCTCGCCGCGCTTCATCGCGGCCTTCATCGCCGCGACGGCGTCATCTCGGGAGATCTCGTCGCCGTTCAGGTAGCGCTCCAGCAAGGTGTCATCGGTCGAGGCGATCGTCTCGATCAACTCGGAGTAGTACCGGTCGAACTGTGCCTGGACCTCTGGCGGTACATCGGTTTCCTCGTAGGCGCCGCTCTTGGTGCCGCGCGAGTACACATGTGCCTTTCGGTCGAAGAGGTTCACGACGCCGTGAAAGTCCGCACCTTCACCGACCGGCACCTCGATGGGGATCACGTTGGCGGTCAGGCGTGCCTTGATCTGGCGGTAGATCGCGTCGAAGTCGGCGTGCTCCTTGTCCATCATCGTGACGACGAAAAGCACCGGATCGCGACGTGCAACAGCTTCCCTGAACATTCGCTCCGTTCCTACCTCGACTCCGGCCGCCGCGCCGATCACGCAGAGCGCTCCGTCGGCAGCCGCGAGTCCCGCGATGGCATCACCCTGGAAGTCCAGGAAGCCCGGGGTGTCGAGCAGGTTGATCTTGCTGTCCATCCATTCAGCGTACGCACATCCGAGGTTGATGGAGTATCCTCGTTCCGTCTCTTCCGGTGCCGTGTCGGTCAGCGCCGTTCCGTCCGCGACACTGCCATGACGTTTACTGGATCCGGACACGAAGGCCAGCGCGTCGACCAGGCTGGTCTTGCCGCTGCCTCCGTGTCCGACCACCGCGATGTTGCGGATTTCCGATCCCTGGTACTCTCGCATGCGTGTACCTCATGACGATGAGAGTTGCCGGTGCGTGGGATGGCCGAGGATCATTCGCGGCCCGCTGAGGCATCGCGGAGAGCGAGCAGTTTCACCGGCGTGAAGCACAAAGGGCGCCTGCCGGAGCAGCGCGGGTCGCGCGGCACTCCAGAGACGCCCCAGTCGTCAGTGAACACTCGCTCGCTCCCGGATTGCCGGAACGAGGCTTGGCGAATGAAAGACTTCGGCATGTCCCATCCCCACCTGAACTGCTGTACGTGTAGGATTGGCTGCCGTTCGTCGTGGTGTCAAGACCGGAATCGACGACCCGGACGCCGCGAAACAGAAACGGCCCGCGCACTGGGTGCGCGGGCCGTTTTCAACACTCTGACGATTGTGAGTTCGTTTCAGTCCCCCTCGTAGTCAAACGCGAGTCCATCGGCTTCGCGAAGGCGATCCAGCAGCGATTCGAGCGGTGCGAACACCGGTGCGGCGAGGCCCACGACCGGGCCGAGCGAAACGGTGATCGCGCGACGCGCGCCCTCGGGCCAGTCGGGCATGGAAAGCCCTGCAACGAGCCGGCGGATGAGATGACCGCACTCACCGAGCAGTTGGTTGGCGGTGCCGTTCAGGATTTCGAGCGGAATTTCGAGGTCGTGCGTAACGAGCTGTCCCGTTCCTACATCCCGCCACGCCGCGTCACCGATCGCGCCGCGTTCAGCCCATACGCCGAGATGGCGAATGGCGTTCAGATTGTCGTGCCCCCGACCGGTACGGTGAGATTCCACCGCGGCCGCGAGTGCGAGTGCCAGTGATTCCGCGCTCGGAACGCCGTACAGCGTTACGATATCCCGCGCCGGGCGCTCGGAGGCGAGCGGCGATGGTACAGAATTCACGTGCGCGAGCACCGGCGAATGATCGGGGCTTTCCTCGAGCATCACGAGGACATCCATAACCCCCCTCCCTGAAAAGTGTACAGCCGTTCCAACCCTCCCTGACCCCACGACGAGTCGATCCGACTCGAAGTTTCCCGCGCCCAGCCAACCGCCCGAAACCCTGAAGTGCGAACACATCTACCGCCCCAAAGTTCCTGACCTGGTGTCTCGCCCCGGTGACGGCCGGGTAGCCATTCAGCAACATGCCTCAGCGGACCGTGAAGGCATTTCACCTGACAGCGTGCTCAGTGATAGAACCACCGCACCCCACTCAACCGTCACATCGGCATTTTCAAGGGCACAAACGCAAAACGCGCCCGCCAAAAGGCGGGCGCGTTGAGCATGAAGACCTACTTCGTTGTCACCCTTCGCTCGGATAACAATCCGCTTCGCCTTGCGTACAGGCACGCCCCGAGGAGGTCATGTACCCCGTGAAGTGCTTGATGCGACGCAGGGTCACACCGCCGTGCGAGTCGAGGTACGTGCGAAGCGTGCCGTCGAACGCAGCCTCGTCAACGCCCTGTGCTCCCATCGCTGGTGCGAACAGGATGTCGTGGTTCGACGACATGAACATGTATACCCACTGCTTCGAATCACTCGACGGAACGAAGCGCAGGGACGGCTTGAAATCGACCCAGGTGCCGGATGTCGCCGTGCGAACCTTTGCGTGGATCTTCAACGAACTCGTGAGCGGCGTGCACTGGTCGTCCCAAGTGCCCGCGCCGTAGCTGCTCGTTGAAGGATCGCAGATGCTGTTGGCCGGAAACACGACTGCATTCTTGCCGACGAAGAAAACACCACCAGCCGGCGTAACAGTGAAATCCACATCTGCGTTATTCGACGAATGACCCGAGAGGCTCAACTGCGGAGCCCCCGCCGGTGCCATCATCCTGCTCGGTAAATTCGAGGCGCTCTGCGGTGCCGAAACCCCTTCCTGACAACCTGCAACCACGATCATGGTGACCAGCGTGCTCACCGTCTTCCAATTGGTACGACGCATTGAGTGATTTCCGGACAAGGCAGAACTAGCGACGCAGACCCCTACTTCGGAGATCAGTCGTCGGTACCAATTCAGACGATTCGACAAAACTTTGGTTACTTTTTTGTTTTACTCGGACCCTTTGTCTACCTCAAGTCTAATACCCGCACCGCATTCGGTCAATATGTATCATCCGTCCAGTTTCAATACATCGAATCGCTTCTTCATTTTCGGCGTGCTCAACACCTCCGGATGGCCCGCATATCGAGTCACTGCGGCCTGAACCATCTCCGGCGCATGGGGCCGAAGGGCCGATCCGAACTCCGCAATCAGCCACGCAGCGCCAGAAATGTCCGTCGCGTGGGCTAGCAGCATCGAGGACTCCAGCAGCATGACCGCGTCGGTATTCTCTCCGTCGCGGATGAGCAGGTGCAGCTTGAGCGCCTCGAGCAGCTCGCGCCCCTGAAACCATTCCCCCAGCCCTTCGCTCAGCGCCACGCCCTTGGCCAGCGCGTCCCGCGCTCCGGGGACATCCTCCAGCTCGAACCGGCACAACCCCAGGCCAGCGAATGCGCCGACCTGAATAGGCACCTGGTCGATCCGCTCCGCCAGATCGACGACCAGCTCGTACGTATCCGCGGCCTCGCGCGGCCGGTCGTGCTCCCGCTGCAGGTCCGCCAGGTTGTACGTCGCGTACAGTTGCTCCTCGCTGTTCTGGACCATGGACATCAGCCGGAGTGCCTCCGAAAACGAACGCAGCGCCCCTTCATAGTTCCCGATCCGCCCCGCCAACACTCCAAGGTTGAGCTCGGCACGACCCCACGATTCAATAATTCCCGCCGTCCGCGCCTGCTCCACGGCGATCGTCAACACCCGCCACGCTTCATCCGAGTTGTTGCAGATCATCTCGAGCACGCCGATGTTGTTCAACCCTCGCACCCGGCGAAACGCGTCGCCGAGTGAGGTCGCAATGTCCAGGGCGTGAACGAATAGTTCGCGCGCGCGCGGCGCGTTCTCGAGTTGAATCGTCACGGCAAGCCGGTTGCACGCATCCGCCAGCAGCACGACGTCGTCCCCGCGCTGCGCGATCTGCACCGCCTCTTCCGCGACCCGCTGCGACGCCCCGAGGTCGCCGAGCCGCCAGTGCATCTGCGCGATGTGCAGCAGCACTGCCGCGCGCTCCATGTCCTCGTTCGCCGCACTCGCCTCCGCCTCCAGCGCGAGCAACTCCGTCAGCGTCTCCTGCGCCGCGAGCCCCCGCTTCATGCGGACCAGCGCGCGCATGCGCTTCAACCGAAGCGCCTGGACCTGCTCGCCCTGCCCAGAGTACCACGCGAGCGCCTGATCGCAGAGCGCTTCGGCGTCCTCGTAACGGCCGGCAACCTCCGCGAGCGATGCCATGCGAACGCGAACCTCGGCAAGCGCGGCGTCGTTCGGCGCCGTCCGCTCCGCGACAGCGAGTAGCTCGGCAACGGCACCCGTCTCGTGCACCGCCAGCGCCTCGTCGGCGGCCAGCACGGCGTACTTGTGGGCCTCCGTTCTGTTGTCCGACATCTCGTAATGACCAGCGATCTCCGCGGACGACTGCCGCTCTCCCGACGAGAGCGCGCGGGCGATGCGCCCGTGCAGCTCGACAGCGCGCGCGACGCTGAGCCCTCCGCGCGCAACCCGCGCGACCTCGTCGTGCGAAACGACGTACGCGGCACGCCCGCGATCATACGTGGGTACGAGCAACCCGCGGTCGAGCAGCCGGTCGAGACCCGCACGCGCATCTGGTGCTTCGATCGCGCTGGCCAGCAGGAGCGCCTCCTCGGATTCCCTGCCGAGCACCGCGGCTGCTTCCAGAAGATCGCGCGCGCCTGAAGGCAGGCGCGCGATGCGACGAGCGATCAACTCTTCGAGTGACACCGGAGACGGCAGCTCGCTCACCGGGCTCCACTGCCATCCGCCGTCGTATGGCACGAGGTGGCCGCTCTCCTCCAGATCTCGCATGAGGTGCGTGAGGAAGAGCGGGTTGCCCTCCGAATGACGGTAAGCGTATGCGAGCAGGTCGCGACCCAGCTCGGCGGTTCGCGTCGCCGCTTCGAGCCACCGCTTCACATCATCGCGCGTGAGATGCGTCAGGCGAATTTCGGAGTGCCGAGGACGCGTCGCGAGCTGGCTCCATCGATCGAGCGCATCATCCTCGGTTCCACTCTGGAACGTGAGCGCGAGGAGAATGCGCTCGCTCTCGAGCTGCGCAATCAGGTAATCGAGCGCGTCCCACGAGGCGGCGTCGGCCCATTGGAGATTCTCGAGCAGCAGGGCGAGTGGGCGCTGCTGCGCCGCGAGTCGCAGGTAGTCGGCGAGCTCCTCGAGGAGAAGCGTCTTGCTGCCACCGCGAGCGGCATCGCCGGTGGCCCGCTCCAACGTGGGATCGAGCGCCGGCAGCTCGCGCCACAGGCGAGTGCTCTTCACCGGCAGCCGGCGGACGGCGCGAAGGACCTCGCTCCAGAGCGCATACGGTGCTTCCAGGCTGCGCTCACGACAGCAGGCCGACACCAGCGATCCGCCACGCAGTCGCACCTCCGGTGCGAGCGTTCGCACAAGCGCACTCTTTCCCACGCCGCGTGCGCCGACGATCGCGACGACGCGCCCGACACCGCGCACCATGTCGTCCAGATAGTCGGTGAGTTGCGCGAGCGGCTCGGCACGCCCGACGAAACGCGTCAGGTCGAGCAGGTTGGAGCGCGGCGTGAATGCTCTCGCTGAACCGTCGCTGCCGGCAATCGAGCGAGCGTGTCGAGCCGCCGCGAGCAGCGCGGGGAACGACGTCCCATGTTCCGGCGATGCCGCAATGCCCATCGACAGTGTGAAGCGGTGCGCCGTGTCCGGCCCGGCTGTCGAGAAGACATGCGAGCGCACCGCGGCAAGCAGCCGCTCCGCCACGGCGCTCGCCGACACCGCCGACGTATCGATGAGGAGCACGAGCTCGTCGTCGGCCATCGCCATCGCGTCGACGCCACGAAGGTTGCGTCGAACGAACAGCATCAGCTCACGCACCAGCGCAGCAGCGCGGAGCTCACCCAACTCTCGCCGGACAGCGCGCAGCCCCTCGGCTTGGGCGGAACAGATGGCAATGCGCCCCGATGCCGCAGCGGAGCCCGCGAGAGCAGCGAGCTCGTCGACCGTAAGGTGACGAGCGAAATCTTCAGCTGGAATGAGCGGACTGATCAACGGTGCGGTTTGTTGGCAACGGCGCCATAGGCCGAACCTCGGCCCGACGCGACATCGCGCTCTATACCGTAGGTCTCGCCCCACCTTCAGCGCAAGCCGGACCATTAACTTTTCGCGGCTGCGGACGTCTCCAGTTCGGACACCACACCGGACCCCACGCCAATGATTCCGACCTCCATCCGCGCCGCGCTTCCCCTGTTCCTTCTCGCGGCTGCGTGCTCTTCCGCCGCTCCGCATGCGACGACGTCAAGCCATTCGCCCACGCCAGTATTGGTCGTCGCTCCTATGGAACCGCGCGAGCAGACGGCCGATCAGCAGGTGCAGCAGGTGCTCAACCGGCTCGCCTTTGGCCCCCGTCCGGGCGACGTCGCCAAGGTGCGCGCGATGGGCGTGGACGAGTTCATCGCCCTTCAGCTCGCGCCGGATCGCATCGACGACGGTGCGGCTGACCGCATCCTCGCCACCTATGAGATGCTGGGCCGCCCGACGCGCGACCTCATTGCCATGTACCAAGAGGGCCAGATCGCGATCCGCCAGCAGCAGAAGACAATGGCCCAGCAAGGCGACACGAACCCGAAAAAGGATCTGCGCACCGAGCTGCTGAAGGACAACCCGGACCTGCGCAACCAGCTTCGGCAAAACCAGCGTATTCTCGGCGATGTGCAGTCAGCGAAGCTGGCGCGGGCTGTCAGCAGTGAGCGGCAGCTCCAGGAAGTGATGACCGACTTCTGGGAAAATCACTTCACCGTGTTCGCTGGCAAGGGACTCGTGCGCATTTTTATTCCCGCTTATGATCGCGACGTGATTCGTCCGCAGGCGCTCGGCAAGTTTCGCGATCTGCTCGGTGCGGTTGCCAAGAGTCCGGCAATGCTCTTCTATCTCGATCAGTGGCAGAGTGCCGCCGATTCCACGCATCCCACGCTGGCCGCGGCGCGTCAGCCGCGTCCGAATGCACGCCGCGTCGCCAGTCGCAATGCGCCGACCGGCGTGACGATGGAGCAGTTCGACAAGCTGCCGCGAGCGGCCGAGATGACGCGGGAGCAACGCGCTCGTGTCGAAGCCATGACCCCTGAGCAGCGGTTGCAGTTCGTGCAGCAGCGCGTGCAGCAGGCAGCCGGCCAGCGCCGCGGCCTCAACGAGAACTACGCTCGCGAGCTGCTCGAGCTGCACACGCTCGGGGTGGACGGCGGCTACACGCAGCAGGATGTCATCGAGGTGGCACGTGCACTGACCGGGTGGACGATGAATCCGCGCCAGTCAGCGGAGTTCGTGTTCAATGCGCAGATCCATGACGCGGGCCAGAAGACGGTGCTCGGACACGTGTTGCCGGCCGGTCGCGGCATCGAGGATGGGGAAGAAGTGCTCGACCTCATCGCACGCAGTCCGCGGACGGCACGGTTCATCGCGGGCAAGCTCGCCACGCGGTTCGTCAGCGACAATCCGCCGAAGGAGTTGGTTGAGCGCGCGGCGCAGACGTTCCTCAGCACCGACGGCGACATCCGCGAAGTCGTGCGCACCATCGTGACGAGTCCCGAGTTCTTCAGCCGCAGCGCGTATCGCAGCAAGGTGAAGAGTCCGTTCGAGCTCGTGGCGTCTGCGTTGCGTGCCGTTGGCGCGCAGGCCGACACCACCATGCGCTCGGCGCAGATCGTCGGCTTTCTCGGTGCGCCGATGTTCGGGCACCAGGCGCCGAATGGCTGGCCGGAGACGGGCGAAGCGTGGATGAACAGCGGCGCGATTCTCAATCGCATCAACTTTGGTCTCGGTCTCGCGGCAGGTCGCTTCCCCGGTGCGTCCGTGTCGCACTGGAGCGAGGCGGAGCGACTCCAGAGCGCATCGCGGGAGCAACAGGTGGATGCCGTAGTGAGTGCGTTTCTCGGAGGGCAGGCGTCGCCGGATACGCGGCAGATCCTGTTG
The DNA here is from genome assembly GCA_038319955.1 of Gemmatimonadales bacterium. GTDB lineage: Bacteria > Gemmatimonadota > Gemmatimonadetes > Gemmatimonadales > Gemmatimonadaceae > AG11. The sequence continues at coordinate 13,167 of JBBQDT010000018.1, forward strand.
AGCGGCGAGAATCCGCTGGCGGCGAAGCTCGCCGCGACGGTGGTTGTCGACAGCGCGTCGACGAACATGGCGTCGATGGCGGCGAGCGCCGAGACGCCCATGCGCGGGCGCGAGATCCCGCCCGGAAAGAATGGTGCTCCGCGCGCGGCGATGGGCCGCGCGTTGGGCCAGCCAGTGCAGGTGCATGGATTGGCGCAGGTCGTCGGCCTGGCGATCGGTGCGCCCGAGTTCCAGCGCCGCTGATTGTCGTCCCGACGAGAGCGAAGCGACCGAGGGACCTGCTCTTACATCAGAGAGGTACAGAAATGGATCGCAGAGTGTTCATGAAGTCCGGAGCGCTCGCCGTGGTGACGATGGGGCTGAGCCCGAGCTTCCTGCGCCGCACGGCATTCGGTGGTGAGCTGTTGAGCGGCGCCGCGGTGAAGGGTGCGCGCGGCAAGACGCTGATCTGCCTCTTTCAGCGCGGTGCTGCCGACGCGTTGAACGTCGTGGTGCCGCATGGCGAAGCGGCGTACTATCGCCTGCGTCCGAACATCGCGATTCCGCGTCCGGCGCTTTCGGCCGGCACGGCCGGCGCCATCGATCTCGACGGCTTCTTCGGTCTGCATCCGTCGCTCGCGCCGATGAAGCCCTTGTGGGACCAGGGGATTCTCGCGCCGGTTCACGCGGTGGGCAGTCCGAGCGCCACGCGTTCGCACTTCGATGCGCAGGACTACATGGAGACCGGCACGCCCGATCAGAAGGGCACGCGTGATGGTTGGCTCAATCGCTACCTGGCAGTGAAGGGCACCTGCGAGGCGAGTTGTTCACTCGATGCGAAGTCGTCGCCGTTCCGTGCGGTGGCGATGACGCAGCAGACACCGCGCATGCTCGAGGGTCCTACGCCGACGATCGCCATGAACTCGCTGGACGAATTCAGTGTGCGCGCCGCCGGACCGGCCGCCGATCGTCTCGAGGCGCTCTACCGCACCGGCTCGGCGGACGTGGTGCACGCGGCCGGCGGAGAGATGTTCGAGGCGGTGAAAATCCTCAAGGCGGCGAATCCGCAGAAGTACCTGCCGCAGAACAGTGCGAGCTATCCGAACTCGCAGTTCGGCATGCGATTGAAGCAGATCGCCCAACTGATCAAGTCGGACGTCGGCCTCGAGGTAGCGTTCGCCGACGTCGGCGGCTGGGACACGCACGTGAACCAGGGTGCGTCGACGGGGCAGCTTGCCGGTCGTCTCGACGACTTCGCGAGGTCGATCGCTGCGTTGACGACCGACCTCGGCGACCGGATGGCGGACGTGACGATCATGACGATGTCAGAGTTCGGGCGCACGGTGCGACAGAACGGCAACGGCGGAACAGATCACGGCCACGCGAGTGCGCTGTTCGTCATTGGCGGTGACGTGAAGGGCAGGAAGGTCTACGGCAAGTGGCCGGGCCTGGAGCCGGAGCAGTTGTACGAGGGACGCGATCTCGCCCTGACGACGGACTTCCGTTCCGTGTTTTCCGAGGTGGCCTCGAAGCATCTCGGCGCAACGAAGATGGAGACCGTCTTCCCAGGCTTCTCGTCCAAGGGCGCGCTCGGGATTCTCTAGTTCCGAGTTCCGCAGTTCCACAGTTCCGTGGTGATCCGAAGAGTTAGAACCGGAAGATCTTCCGCAGCACTTTACCGATGCCGTCCACACCCTTGCGGATCGGATCGGGCACCGGGATGGAACGCGGCTCGTCGAACACGGGCTCCTGATACGGCTCCGTGTGCACGTTGCACACTTCCGTGGGCTCCGTGCCCAGCTTGAAGAACTCGCGCTTCTTTTCCGGACACCACTGCCCCGCGAGCATGCCATTCTCCGGATCGATGACCCGCATCGTCATGCCCGCCGGTACTGCCCATCCCTCGGCGGAGTTTGCGGGCTCACGCCAGCCGTTCATGTAGAAGTCGGCCCACGCCGGCGCGGCGAGATGTCCGCCCGACGCATGCGGCGAGATTTGACGCGGCGTGTCGTACCCGAACCAGACGCCGGCGACGAGTGTCGGCGTGTAGCCCACGAACCAGACATCGGCGGCGTTGTTGGTCGTGCCCGTCTTGCCGGCCACCGGTCCGGTCACACCCATGTTGCGAATCGTCCTTGCGGTGCCCCCGTCGACGACGCCGCGCAGCATGGACGTGATCTGGTACGCGTCGCGCGCATCCATCACCGTATCCGCCGGTGCGATCTCCGCGCTCCACAGCAGCGTGCCGTCAGCCGCCTCGATGCGCCGCACGAGACGCGGATGCACGCGCAGCCCACCATTGGCGAACGGCGCATACGCCGCGACGAGCTCCAATGGCGTCACCTCGATGGCACCGAGTGCCATGGCGGGGAAGTTGGGGAGCTCGCTGGTGATGCCATTCTTGTGCGCGACCTGGATGACGAGTGGAATTCCGACCGTCTGACTGACGCGCACCGCCGCCGCGTTCGACGACACGGCGAGCGCCTTCGCCAACGTGATGGTGCCGAGGTAATCGCCGTCGTAGTTCTGGGGACGCCAGATGTTGCGACCCTGTGCGACCTCCACCGGCTCGTCGTCGACGAGCGTGGCTGGCGTCATGCCGGAACGCATCGCGGCAGCGTACACGAAGGGCTTGAAGGCGGAGCCCGGCTGTCGCTTCGCATTGAAGGCGCGGTTGAACCCGCGTTTGCTCCTCCGACCGCCAACGAGCGCGCGAATGTCGCCTGTTCGCGGATCCATGGCCACCAGGGCACCCTGCGCCGCTTCCTTGACCCGGGAGCCGGCGTATTGCGTCTCGCGCGTCACCGCGGTGGTCTGTTTCAACACGGCGCGATCGGCGGCGCGCTGCGCCGTGAGGTCGAGCGTCGTGTAGACGGTGACGTCGCCCTCTTTGAGCGCATCCGGACGAATCGAGTCGATGAGCGCGCGAACCGCGTCGAGCGCGAGCGGTTCGTTGCCCTGGTCGGGGCGCCATTCGTCCTCGGCGATCCGCATCGGCAGTGCTTCGTCGCGGAGCGCCTCGTCGTGCGTGAGGTAGCCCTCCTGCGCCATGAGGCTGAGCACGAGGTTGCGGCGCCGGAGTCCGCGATCGTAGTGATCGCGTGGCGTATAGGCACTCGGCCCCTTGGGCAGTGCGGCGAGCATGGCACCCTCGCTCACCGTGAGCTTGTCGACGCTCTTGCCGAACAGATCGCGGCTCGCGGCCTCGACGCCGTTCATGCCGTTGCCGAGGTAGATGAGGTTGAGATACAACTCGAGGATCTGGTCCTTGGTGAGCTCACTCTCGATCAATCGCGTGAGCCGAAGCTCGATCAGCTTGCGACGGAGTGTGCGGCCGTAGCGCTTGTTGACGAGAAACGAGTTGCGCGCCACCTGCATGGTGATGGTGCTGAACCCTTCACGCACGCCGCCGTGTCGGATGTTGCTCAGCGCGGCGCGCACGAGGCCGCGCCAATCCAGTCCATTGTGCTTGTAGAAGCGCCGGTCTTCGGTAGCGAGGAATGCCTGCCGCACATGCACCGGAATCGACTCGATCGGCACGTTCACTCGCCGCACGAGGGCGATGCGTCCGAGGAACTTGTCGTTGCGGTCCACGATGCGGCCACCTTCGCCAGGCCGGAAGGCGCGGATGCCGCTCCTGGTGGGACATCCTTCGAAGCCACAGCTGGCGAGCCAGGCGTCGAAGGTGATGACGCTCACGCAGAGCACAGCGAGGGCGCCAATGGATTTCCATCGGCGGCGCAGCCAGAGACGAGCGGGCTCGTCCCTTTGCTTGAGGCGTCGGCGGAACCAGGCAAAGCGCTCGCGAAGAGTCTGGGAGAGCACTGGTAGGGATTGAAGGTGTATTTATTGGTACGGCTGGTGCGGAAGCAGGTTTCCGGCCGTGAACGCTCATTTCTCCTACTTGTCACCCCGAAGGCCAGAAATGTTTCGTCGTCTTTTCGCTCTCGTGCTGCTAAGCGCGGCCTCCGTGGCTGCGTGCTCCAAGGGCGACGCGTCCGTCGCGAAATCTGCCGATTCCGGTATCACGCGCGATTCCGCGGCTGGTTCGATGCCCGAGGCGGCAGCGGCCGGTTCCGGGGCGACACCGACCACCGACGCCGGTGCGGTGCCCGCATCAAGTGCGTCAGCCGGTTCGGCGTCCGCCAACCTGCAAGGAAAGATTCCCGTGCTCGAGTACCATGTGATCGCCGGCGACAAGAACACGCTGTATACGCGTACCGCGGCGAGCTATCGAGCAGATCTCGAGGAGGCGTACAAGCGCGGTTATCGGCCCATTACCATCGCGCAGATGCTCGACAAGGATTTCAGCGACGTGCCGGCGGGGATGTCACCTGTCGTCTTCGTGTTCGACGATGCGTCTGATTCACAGTTCCGCTATCTCGAGCAGAATGGCAAGCTGGTGATCGATCCGACGAGCGCCGTTGGCATCTGGCTCGATTTCGCCAAGACGCATCCCGGCTGGAAGAACCGCGGCACGTTCTGCATGCTGAATGGTGGCGCGGCGGGCCACAATTTCTTCGGCGATGGCCCGAAGTGGGGCGGCCAGAAGAAGGAGTGGCGCTTCCAGAAGGTGAAGTGGCTTGCCGACCAGGGCTTCGAGCTGTGCGATCACACGCTGTGGCACATGCAGTTGAGCAAGTACCCGGATGCAGCGGTGCAGGAACAGATCGCACGCAACGCGATGGGCATCGATTCAGCAGTGCCGGGCTACAAGATTCGCACGATGGCGCTGCCGTACGGGCTGTGGCCGAAAAATCGTCCGCTGGCTTGGCAGGGGAGCTGGACGGATCCGAAGACGGGCACGACGCACAGCTACAAGTTCGACGCGGTACTCGAGGTGGCGGGTGGCCCGGCGAGGAGTCCGTACGATCCAGCGTTCAACTCGAAGAGCATCAATCGCATCGAGGCGATTGGGGATGACATTCGTCGGCAGTTGGCGCGGCTCGATTCAACGAAGACGCGGTTCGTGGCAGGGGCGGCGAAGTAGCGTCGCGGAGGCCATCACCCCCAGCACGGCGCAGCGCGGCGACGGATGATGGTCGCCGCGCTAGCCGCGTGCTTGGCGTAAGGCGGTGGGCGTTTTGCGCGAGGGAATGCGTTCGTCGCGCGTCCGCGAGGGCGGTACCACAAGAACTGGACAAGCTCAGCCACTCTAATTGTGCGCTATGTCACAATACTAGATAGCAAACCGTCGACTTCCAATACACCAAGTACCTGAAATGTTGATAACGTCACAAAAAAGGGGTGTTTCTGTCCTAAAAACCCCCTTGATGGCCGATACACAAGTGACGACACTCCATGCATGTGATTGCTGGATCGGTATTTTGGTCTGAAGCCTGGGAGCGTACTGGTGTTCGATTCAAGAGAGCGTGTGCGGCACCTTCCGTACTTTGCGGAACTCGCCTCACTCGAAGACACTGATCCATCGTGGCGGGCGGTGAGCGCGGGACTCGTGCTCCTGCGTCTCGTCGATGCGTGGATCGAGGACGGTGCGGCGGTCGTCGCAGCCGACGGATGGGGTGTGCGCTCGGTCGCCGCGGCAATCGAAGAGATGCCAGCCGGCATGCCAGCGCGTGCAATTCTCACCGGCGTCCTCGATGTGCTCACGGCGGCGCGCGGTGGTGACATGCATGCCATTGCGCCACGGTTGATGGCGTATGCTCGATCACTCGATCTCGATGGAAAGCTGGCGTTGGCGGCCGACGTGTATGAGACGGTGATAGCGCACGTGCATCATGACGAGGAGAGCGAGATCGCCGTGAACGCGCTGTTGCGTCGAGGACACTGCCTCCGCGAACTCGGTGATTTTCCCGATGCGGCCAACGCATTCACGACCGCGGCCGGGCTCGCAGATCGGAGCGGCGACATGATCGGCTCACTGCGTGCGCGCATTGGAGAGGCGAAGATCGTGGTGGCGCGCGGCAACCTGCCGGCGGCGGATGCGATGCTCTCGGAGGCGGTGACGCTCGCGGAGCAACACAACCTCATCGAGGTGCGTTCGCTCGCGACGCACGAACGCGCACATATCGCTCACACCCGCGAACAGTACGACCTCGCCGTGCGCTTTGCCTACGAGGCAATGCACGACAGTGTCAGCGAGTCCGAGCGCGATCGTATCCTCAACGACCTGGCCGGTTCGTTCTACATGCTCGGCGTGAAATCCGCGGCACGCGATGCGTTCCTGATCCTCGCGGCAACGGCGCGCGAACAGTATCAGCGCTGGGTGGCGACGATCAACTTGATGGAGCTTTCTGCCGAAGACGGGATGGGAATCCAGTTCGAACGCTACCGCCAGCAGCTGTCAGCGGCGGATCTCCCGCCCATCCTGCTCACGCAGTTCGAGCTGCACGTCGGAACTGGCTATCAGTTGCTCGGCGATACGAGCGCTGCGAAGACGTGGTTGGCGCGGTCGATGGAAACCGCGACGCTCCACTCGTTCAATCGCTTCGTGTTTGCCGCAGAGAAGGCGCTGGCGGAGAACGCAGTGCCGCGGAAACCCAGAGAGCTGGCAGCTGCATTCGACATTCCCCGCGACGTTGAGCTCATCGCCGCGGAGTTGAGCAACCTTCGAAAACTGACGGGAGTGACCTGACCCAATCGCGACGGCAACGTCGCGACGAGCAATCAGCCGCCAGTGCCAACCGTAACGATCGGGCCATCGTTGCTCGGCGCTGTCGGGGAGGTTCCGCAAGCGGACACAACCAAGGAGGCAAGCGCGACGATAACGAAGGAGAGCTGGCGGCGGGACATTGACGACTCCGGTAGGGTTGGGGCGGCCGAGCTGGCCGACTCCAGAAGGCTAGGGTCGCGGTGCGGCGCGTAAACCGGCATTTTGTGACAAAAAACCGGGTTTTTGCGCCAAAATTTTCAGGCACTTCGATTTGCACGTCGTTGCTCTCCTTCCCCGACATCTTCTCGCTCACCTTCGTCTCGTCCTGGGATCCGCTCATTCCATGGACACGGCGACGGACATGGCGGAACTGCACGCGCTCCTCCGCGGAGAAGCGGCAGACCTGCTGATCATCGATCCGTCGCTGCGTGATGGGCAACTGGCCGAATCGATCGAGGAGCTGATCGCTCGGCATCCGGCGCTCCCCGTGGTTGTCTACACGATCATGGCGCCCGCGGCGATGCGGCATGTGGTGCGGTTGGTGCGATTGGGGGTGCAGCACGTTGTCCTCAACCGGTTCGACGATGAGCCGAAGCGCTTCCTCGACTTGATCGAGCGGGTGCCGGCCCATCCAATGGCCGAGTTGATGTTGCAGGAATTGGCCGTGCCGTTACGGGCACTGCCAGTGGTGGTGGCTCGCGCCGTGGAGCAACTCTTTCGCTCTCCGTCGCGGGTGAAGAACAGTCAGGAGCTGGCGCGACTTGCGGGAATGGCTCCGCGGTCGTTGTATCGCCACATGATGCCCGCCGGTCTGCAGCCGCGGCACGTCATCGTGTGTGCGAGGTTGCTGCGGGCGTATACGCTGCTGCGGACGCCGGGAAGCCGGTTGAAGGAAATCACGAACAAGCTCGGATACGCCGACCCGGATACGTTGAGCAACCTGCTGTTCGAATGGACGGGACGTGCGCCGAAGGACATTCGTCGCGAAGTTCCACCGGAGCTATTCGTGCGGCTCCTCGCGGATCATCTACGACGCGCGGAGCTGGAGAAGGAAGCGGGTGAACCTGAATGACGTGGCAGTCGCGACGACGCGATCGTGCGAGGGAACGAAGCGAGATGAGCGAGACTGAGGGCGCAATGCTCCCGGAACGAACACGGATCCTGGTTGTTGACGACGAGCCGGCGATCTGCCGTGCGCTGTCGATCGCGCTCACGCGCGCCGGCTACGACGTGCTCACGGCACAATCGGGCGACGCGGCGCTGTCGATGCTCGCGGCGGAGCGCGTAGACGTCATGGTCATCGATCTGCGCATTCCTGACACTCGCGGCGACGTCGTCTTCGAGCTCGCAGCCGCCACGCACCCCCACCTGCGCCACCAGACCCTCTTCATGACGGGCGACATCTCCGAAAAGGCGCACAAGCTCATCCTGTCGTGCAAGTGCCCCTCGGTGCGGAAGCCCTTCGAGTTGCGGGAGCTGATCATAGCGGTCGCCGCTCTCGCGCCCGCGCGCGGACGCGACATTCGGGATCAGAGCGCCTGAACTGAACTGACGGGAAAGACAGGAAGACAGGAAACCTGCGCCAATTTCTTGCCGTCATCCCTCATCCCGTCATTCGAGTTTACAACGTCCACCCCTTCAGCTTTGCGATGGTTTCCTCGAGCGCCCGGCGCTCCGCGTCGCGGTTCGCTTCGGCCCATAACCCCTCGTACGTCTGCACGGCGAGATCAAGGGCGAGCGGATCATGCTCGGCACCGGCCAGGCTCGCCGCGTTGTCGGCAAGCGCTGCCCGCGCCAGTTGATCGGCGGGAAAACGCTGCGCCACCTGTTGCCACCGTTCCATCCGCGCTCTGGGATTTGATTCGCTCAACGACCAGAGATGCCATGCGCCCCGATTGCCCGCGTCGGCGGCGATGGCGCGGGTCGCAAGGGCACCGACGATGTCCGCGCCACGTCCGGTGAGCCAATAGGCGTTGGCGAGGATGACCATCGACTGTGCTTCGGTGGGGCGAGCAGCTACGACGCGCTCGTAGATGGGGATCACGACTTCCGGCAGGTCATGATATGGCGCTGATGCCGCGATCAACACGTCCGGGTCGGCCGCGGTGGAAAGCGCCTTCATGCGGTCGAGTAGTGCGGCGATGTCGCCCTGCTGCCGATACTCTTGTACGGCGTCCGCGAGCGCGGCGCTCACATCGGGTTGGGGGGAGGAGATCATGGCCGAAAGTTACTCGGAGCCACCGAGCCGTGGTGCTGCACTGGCGGGGGCGCAGCAGTTCGTGGTGGCGGAGCCTTCGCCGTCGCTGACGCTGGCGCGCGACCTCATCGCGCAGCTGTTGCCGGGGGTCGATTCGGATCGTCTCGTGCGGGCCCTCCTTGCCGAGCATGATGGTAAGGTCGCCGACGAGGCGATGTCCCGGTACGACAGCGACCGGGAAGTCGCGGCACGCGAGCTTCGCCGAGTGCGTGCGCAATTCGTGCTCGGTGAGTCGTCGCGCACGCTACAGCACGCGTTCAACAACCCGCTCACCGCCCTCCTGGCCGAAACGCAGTTGCTGGAGCTGGAGCAACTGCCCGACGAGCATCGTGCGGCGGTGACGCGGATCCTGGTACTGTGTCGGCGGCTCGTCGCGCTGTCACGTCGGCTCAATGCGGGGGATCCGGCACAACAGATCGGCTGAGGGGTAGCGAGTAGGTCCGACGCAGTGACGAGCAGCCCTCGTTGCTGCGCTCGGGCGACAAAAAGCAGGCGCGGGTTCTGGAGGCACGAAGTTCGCACCCTGAAATGATGGGTTGCGCGAATCGCAGTCTGTGGCGATACTCGATGCGTCCGATCGGTCCGATTGCGATTCGCATCCGACCCATCGAGCAGAGACCCGCGGCAATCCCAGTGGCCCGTCTGTGACGGGAGCACGAGGCGATAGAGAAGCGCCGCGCCCTTTTAAGGATCAATCGTCTGGCCCCGCGTGTGAGTTCCGCGCCGGCGGACGTACGAGGCACAAAGCACCGAGTCGCGTCGCAACAGTCCGTCACATCTTCGATCCGAGTGGCTCGTCGCCACACGGCATGGACATGTGACATGCACGTCCGCGAAGCCGCGACGGAATCATTGAACGAGTAGGACGTGGGCTCGCAGAGCGTGCCCGCGATCATTCACCCTGACCGACACAAGCTGCATGAACGAACGCCGGCGTCCCCCACGTCGCGGCCGCGGACCCCGCACCAATCGTCCGGACACCGAGAATGGTGGCGAGGACAATCCCTATCGCGAAGCATCCGCGTCCGCAGAGATCGACGCGGAGCCGGTCGAGCGCGTCGAGATGACCGACGCACCCTCGGAGGCTCGCGCTCAGCGCGAGACCGAGCGACCTCCCGCCGACACGAATGCCTCCGACAGTCCGGACGGCACCGGCGCGCCAGCGGCGTCCAGCGGTCCCGCCACACCGCCGGTGGAACGGTCGAGACCGGAGGGCGGATCCAACGGCGCACCGGCTCGCGAGCAGCATGGCCAGAACGGGCGACGCGGCCGGCGCAACCGGGGACGCGGCCGTCGCGAACCCGGGCAGAACGTCACGGGTGAGCGCCCAGTACAGAGCGCACCGGCCGCTCCGATCGTCCTCGTGCCCACCGGCGAGACGGTGGGCTGGTTCGATCCGTCGCGCGACGGGGGCTTCATTCGCCGGGCCCAGGCGAGCTACCTCGCGGATGCGGGCGATGCCTACGTCCCGCCGCACCTCGTGCGACAGCATGTGCTCCGAAAGAGCGATGAGGTACGCGGGACGACGGGACGCGATCAGCGCGGCCGTACGGCGCTGATCGAGGTCACCGAGATCAATGGGAGCGCGCCCGCCGACGCCGCCCGCCGACCCGAATTCAATACCCTGATCGCGACGTATCCCGAGCGCAAGCTGTATCTCGAGACGGGACGTCCGGCGAAGGCTGGCAACGAACTGATTCGTCGCGCAATCGATCTGATCGCGCCGATCGGCTACGGCCAGCGCGCCCTGATCGTCGCACCGGCACGCGCCGGAAAGACAACGCTGCTCCATGCGATCACGGAAGGCATCGCCCTCAATCACCCAGAGGCGAGCCTGCTCATCCTGCTCGTGGACGAGCGGCCCGAGGAAGTGAGCGAGGCGATCTCGTGGGGGGTCGGTGAAGTGATCGCGTCGAGCTTCGATCAGCCGGCCGCGCGACACGTCGAAGTCACCGAGATGGTGCTCGAGCGCGCTCGTCGCCTGGTGGAGACGGGCCGCGACGTGGTCATCGTGCTCGACTCACTCACGCGCATGGCGCGCGCGCACAATACTGCCGAGCGTGGCACGGGCCGCACGATGTCCGGTGGTCTCGACGCGCAGGCGATGGCAAAGCCCAAGGCGTTCTTCGGCTCGGCGCGCTCCGTGGCGTCGACGTCGGGCGGTGGGTCGCTGACGATCATCGCGACCGCCCTGGTGGAGACCGGCTCGCGCATGGACGACATCATCTTCGAGGAGTTCAAGGGCACCGGCAACTGCGAGATCAAGCTCGATCGCTCGCTCGCCGAGAAACGCATCTATCCCGCGATCGATATTGCGACGAGTGGGACGCGCCGCGAGGAAAAGCTCTTCCGTGCGGATCAGCTGGATCACGTGTACACACTGCGGCGCGGGCTGGGTCAGATGCCGCCGCAGTCGGGGATGGAGTGGCTGATCAAGCGCATCGCCAACACGACGAACAACGACACCCTCCTGTCGGGGCTGTAGCTTCAGCCCCGACCCCGGATGACGCGGGCCCATCCTTTGCTATAGATTGGCCCGCCATGCATTTACCTCGCCGATACGGGCGTCTGGCGCTCGCCCTCGTGGTGAGCGCCTTTGCTGCGCCCAGCCTCGCCGCCCAGTTGCCGCACAAGATCCTCGAGCCTGCGCCCGAGGTGGCGGATGTCGTGTTCGAGGGTGCCACGAAGGCGATCGAGCTCGCGGACCTGCAGCTCAGCATCTACACCGAGCCCACGCGCTGCCGCAGCTTTGTGCTGACTCCGTTCTGCAAGTTCCTGCCGTATCGCGGTTTCACGGAACGCCACTATCTCGACCGTCAGGAGTTCAAGCGCGACGTCCTCCGCATCCGCGTCTTCTACTACCGCGAGGGGTTCCGCGACGCGCAGGTTGACACCAGCGTCGTGCGGCTGAACGAGAAGCAGGTGAAGGTGATTTTCAAGATCACCGAAGGTCCGCCCACCATCGTCACCGACGTCAACGTCGTGTACGACTCAGCGCTGATCTCACCAAAGAAGGTGCGTCAACTTACGCAGGTAGCGGTCGGCAAGCCGTTCGACCTGTTCGAGATGGATTCGACGCGCATCCAATTCCAGAACGAGCTGTGGGAACTCGGGTACGCTGACGCGCTCGTGGATACATCCTCGGTCGTGGACGACACGGCGCACACGGCACGCGTACAGATCCGCCTCGTGCCGAATCGGATCACGACGGTGGGCACCATCGCCGTAGCGGGCACAGAACAAGTGACGGAGCGCACCGTGCTCAACTCGCTCGGCTTTCGCGAGGGCGACCTGTACCGCCGCAGCGCGGTGCTCGAAAGCCAGCGGAATCTCTACGAGTCGAACCTGTTCAAGCTTGCTGCGCTCGACGTGCCGACGACGTTCGACAGCGTGAAGACGGTGATTGTCGTCGTGCGCGAGGCGCCGCTGCACGAGGCGCGCATCGGTGGCGGATTCAACACCGTCGACTTCCTGCAGACCGACGGCCGGTTCACGCACTACAACCTCTTCGGCGGCGCGCGCCGTCTCGACATCTCGGCGACAGCGGGCAACCTCGGCGCGGGCAGCCTGAACGGGAAAGGCCTGTTCAAGCGGGTGCCGGTGGACAGTGCGACCACTGGCGACGCGGCCGATTTTCTCCAGCCGACGTGGCAGGCGAGCATCGAGTTGAAGCAGCCCGCCTTTCTGCAGCGACCGCGCAACGCGCTCGCGATTGGTGTATTCGCGCAGCGGCGCGCCGTGCCGTCGGTGGTGATCGATCGCGGGTACGGCGGCAACCTCACGTATACGCGAACGCTCGCCTACCGTGCGCCAGCGAGCTTGTCGTACCGCTTCGAGGTGACACGTGTGGAGGCGGGCGGTCCGTACTTCTGCGTCAACTTCGGCGTGTGCGACACCACCACGATCAACGCGCTGCGTGGACATCAGCGCCTCTCGCCGGTGCAGGCACAGCTGCAGGTGGATCGCTCCGACCAGCCACTCGCGCCAACGCGTGGCTATGTGGCACGCGCGGACTTCGAGCATGCGTCGTCCTTCACCCTGTCGGACTATCGCTACAACCGCGCATACGCCGAGGGCGCGCTGTACTCGCGGCTCGGCCCGAAGAACGCGGTGCTCGCGACACACCTGCGCATCGGCTTCGTGCGGCCGCTCGCCGCTGGCGCCGGAGCAGGCGGCGAGCCGGTGCTGCATCCGCGAAAGCGATTCTATGCGGGCGGCTCGCAGTCGGTCCGCGGCTACGGCGAGAACCAGCTCGGGCCACGCATCCTGACGTTGCCTCGTGCCTTCCTCGCCAATGCGGTGACGGCGAACGGCACGCCGTGCGACGTGAACTCCGATGCGATTCGCTTCTGCGATCCGAACAACCTCAAGGACGCCGAGGGAAAGGATATCGGTGACGACAACTTCACGCCTCGTCCGCTCGGTGGAACATCGCTGATCGAGGGAAGCGTGGAGTATCGCTTTCCCCTGCCCTTCCTCGAGAATCTCGGGGGTGCGGTGTTCATCGACGGTGCGGCGGTGGGCGAGAAGATTCTCGATCCGCTTGGCAACGTGGGCACCCTCGCCGACCTGGTGCGCGGCACCGGTGCCATCACGCCAGGTTTTGGCGTGCGCTACTACTCGTCGGTCGGCCCCATTCGCGTGGACGTCGGCTTCAATCCGTCGCGCGCCGAGAATCTCGCGGTCGTCACCGAGGTGCTGCACAACGGGAAGCTCGAGATCATCCCGCTCGATATTCCGAAGCGGTTCTCGCCGGTGGGAACGTCGACCGGCATCGGGCGCGCGCTCAACCGCTTCACGCTTCATCTCTCGATCGGCCAGGCGTACTGATGGCACGCCGTCTCTTCCGCCTGTTCGTGGTGTTGAGTGTCGTGGCGATCCTTGCTGTCATCGCCACGTTCATCTTCACGAACACGGACTTCGGAAGAGAGCGTGCGCGCCGGTTCGTGCTCGGCATCCTGCAGGGGCAAACGCACGGTATCGTGAAGATCGACGCGCTGCACGGCAACCTGCTGAGCGGGGCGACGCTGGTGAAGGTGTCGATTGCCGACAGCGCCGGCCGGCCCTTCCTCAAGGCGGATTCGATCAGGCTGCGCTACGTGCTGCGCAACTTCTTCAGCTCGCGCCTCGACTTCGATGACGTCGTGCTCTATCACCCGGATGTGGTGGCGGCGCGCTATCCGGGGGGTGAGTGGAACTATCGCGTCCTCTGGCCGTCCACGCCGAGGACGCCGGGCGACACCACGCATGGCTGGGGCTCGTGGGTGACGCTCACGAACGTGACGGTCGTCGACGGCTTCGTCACGGTGCGGTCGCCGTGGCTTCCGCGCGCCGGCGTGTCCGCGCACGTGCGCGACAGCCTGATCAAGGACGCACTCAGCGCTGGCTCACGACTTTACATCGCCGAAGTACCGGGCGGATACCAGAAGGTGGTGACGCTCGAGCGCGTGAACGCAAAGGCGCCGCTCGTGCGCTGGGCGGATCCCGACCATGCCACGCGGTACGTGAAGGTCGCGTCGCTGAACATGGACGCGTTTCCCTTCCGTCCGCCCGCCGCCAAGGTCACGGCGATGACGGGCAACTTCGAGTTCAACGACGACTCGCTGTGGTGGAAAGGCGCCGCAGTGAAGCTGCCCGCGTCGTCGCTCAAGGGCGATGGCGTCTACAACCTGAACAACGGCGACCTGAAACTACTGGTGGCCGCGGCGCCCGCGCGCTTCGACGATTTTCATTGGCTGTACAAGGAGTTCCCGAAGGAGGGAGGCGGCAATCTTGCGCTCTCCGTGCAGTGGACGGGGACGACGCAGGACTATGTGGTTCGCGAAGCCGACGTCCGCACGGGCACCGCGCATGTCCAGGGCGACATCGGCGTGACGATCGCGGACACGGTGTTCTTCCATGACGCGAACCTCCGCTTCTCTGGGGTGACGACGAAGCAGATCGCGACGATCGCGCCGGGAAACACGTCGCCGCGGGAGGGCGTGTTGAGTGGCCACGCGCAGTTCAGTGGGACGTTCAAGCGGCTGAACATCGCGAGCAGCGACATCACGTTCGACGCGTACAATCGCGGCAGGAGCCGAGTGATCGCCGATGGCATCGCGGGCTTCCGCGGTACGAAGAAGGTCGTCGTGAGCGCGCAACACCTGCACGTGCGCGTCGACCCGCTGCAGATCGACATCGTGAAGATTCTCTTTCCGCTGCTGCCGATCGGCGGAACGCTGAGTGGTGTGGCAACGCTGAATGGATCGGGCGATGCGCAACTCGTCGCGTCGGGGCTCGACATGGTGCATGCAGACGGCGCCAACGTATCGCGCGCGGTGGGCACTGCATCCGTGCACACGACGGGCAGGCAGACGCTCGACCTGGACGTGCAGGCGCGGCCGTTCGCGCTCGCCGAGCTGACGAAGTTTGCGCCGAAGCTGCCGCTCAAGGGGGTGGCGTCCGGCCCGGTGAAGGCACACGGGCCGATCGACGCGCTCGAGGTGGACACCAAGCTCGCGCTGCCGGGCGGCGGAGAGTTCGCGCTGCGCGGCACCGTCGACTTCCTCTCGAAGGAACTCGGTTACAACGTGGTAGCGGACGTCACGCGGCTCGACCTCAGCTGGGTGGTGTTGTTCGGACCGCGGACGTCGCTGAATGGGACGGGGCACGCGGCGGGCCGTGGATTTCTTCCCGCCACGATGGTCTCCGACATCTCGCTCGACCTCGTGTCGTCGTCGATCGACACGATTGCAGTGGACTCGATCCAGGTACGCGCGAAGCTCGCGAATGGGCTTGCCAACATCGAGCGCGCGCGGGTGACGGGTTCCGGTGCACGCCTCGACGTGGCGGGGCAAATCGGGCTCGACTCCCTGCATGGCGGCGCGCTGACGTATGCACTCAAGGTGGATACGCTCGAGAAGTTCGCGCGATTCATCCCTGGCGCCACGACGTCGGTGGCGGATTCCGCTGTGCAGCGTCCGCGGCCGAGGGTGGCGTTCGAAGCGCGGCGCAGGGCACGTGCGGATTCGGCGCAGAGGGCGAAACGCACGGAGGTTTTGCGCGCCATTGCCAACCTGCCACCCGTGACGCTGCGCGTGCCGTCCGACACGCCGCAGGCGATTCCGAAGAATCTGCTCGCTGGTTCGCTGCAGGCGAAGGGAACGATCACGGGATCGATCGACCGGTTCAATCTCGAGGGTGATGCCTCGGGCGAATCGCTCGTGGTGCAGGGCAGCTCGGCGCGGCACTTCACGGCGACGTACAGCTGGACCGACGCGTTGACGAAGCGGTCCAAACTTACAACGAAGGTGAGTGCCGACACCGTGAGCGCGTTCGGCTTCGCGTTCGACAACGTCTCGGCGGACCTCAGATATCTCGCACCCAACGGCAGCATGACGATCGCCGTGCGCCAGGGCTCGTTGCGCGACTATTCGCTCGAGGGCGACTTCACGCTGGACAAGGATCGCAACGAACTGCGGCTCAAGGATGTCGCGCTTCGTTTCGACTCGACGACATGGAAGTCCACGCACACCTCGACGATTCGCTTCGGCGCGACGGGCATCGAAGTGGTGAACCTGGAGCTCACGAGCGGACCGGGCCGCCGCATCTATGCGAATGGACTGCTACCCACAAAGGGAACGGCGAACTTCGATCTCGAGGTCACCGACTTCGCGGTGGAGAATATCGCCGAGCTGCTGCAGAGCGACCTGCCAGTGACGGGTCGCGTGACGCTCGACGCCCATGTGTCCGGCACGTCCGAGGATCCGAAGGTTGCCGGCAAGCTGGATTTCGTCCGCGGCTTCTACAACGAGACGTCGGTGCCGGAGGTGCATGGGACCTTCTCGTACGCGGACAAGCTGCTGACCACCGACGCCGCAGCGACGGATACGACGGGCAAGACGCTGGCGAGCATCAAGGGGACGGTGCCCATCAACCTCGCGCTGTCGGGGGTGACCGGCTCACGCCTGCTCGACCTGCCGGTGAACGCGAAGCTGATGTCGGACAGCCTGCCGCTGGACCTCATCCCGCAATTCACGACTGCGGTGTCCGACATCGGCGGTCGGGCGCTGGGCAACATCTCGGTGGGCGGCACGCTGAAGAAGCCGGCACTCGAAGGCCACGTGACCTTGAGTGACGTGCACTTCAAGCTCGTCAAGACGGGCGCGTACTTCGAGCACGTGAACGGCTCGGTGCGGATGACCGGCGATACGGTCCATGTCGACTCGATCGCCGGATTGGCAGGCGGGCCGGTTGGCGTCAGCGGCACGATTGCAGTGGGCAACTTCCGTGAGCCGACGTTCAACCTCGATATTCGGGCCAGCGACGCGCAGTTCCTTAACAACGAGACCGGCGACGTGTACGCGGATGCCACCCTGCACGTCTCCGGACCGGTGGACAGTGCATACGTGCACGGCAACGTCACCATCCTGCATGGCGTGGTCTACGTCCCCACGACACATGGCAAGAAGGTGATCGGCGCCGGCGACCCGTCGCTGTTCAGCGTAGTGGACACGGCGATCTCCATGCAACGTGAGCTGTTCCCGGCGGAGTCGCCGCTGTTTCGAAACCTGCGCATGGACGTTGACGTCAACGTTCTTCGCAACACGTGGGTGCGCTCGCGCGACGCGAACGTGGAGGTGTTCACCGACGGCCCGATGCAGATGAAGGTGGTCGGTGATGCGTTGACGCTCACCGGCGTCATCGACGCCGACCGCGGCGAGTACACGTTCCTCAGCAAGCGCTTCCAGATCAAGCGCGGCTCGGCGCTGTTCATCGGAACACCGGACCTGAATCCGACGCTGCAGATCACCGCGGAGTATCAGGTGAAGCAGACGAATGGCGTCACCAACATCCGGGTGCTAGTGGGCGGCACGCTCGAGTCGCCGCGTATCGCGCTCGAGAGCGACGCACAGCCGCCGCTCTCGCAGAGCGACCTCCTCAGCTATCTCGCGTTCGGCGACAAGTCGAGCACGCTGCTTCAGTTCAATCAGACGTCGCTGTCGGCGTCGCAGGGCGGCAACCTGTTGAACGTGGCCGGCAGTCGTCTCGCGGGTATCGCGATCGGCGTCGCGCTCGACGAGGTGAAGGGTACTGCGGCACGCTCGCTCGGCGTCGATGTGTTCAACGTGACCCCGGGTGACATCCCGGTGTTCGCCTCGAATGGTGGCGACTTCCTGAAGGCGACGGAGATCGAAATCGGGCGATACATCAATCCGCGCACGTTCGTGTCGGTGGTGGGAACACTGGGCGGCGCAGCACCCGGTGCGACGCTCACGCATCGCACGGCCAAGGGGCTGCGATTGGATGTCAGCTTCAGTCCGCGCTACATCCTGGCGACGCCAACGCTGGCGGGTCAGGTCTATGCTCCGACGAGCCAGTTCGGCGCATTCCTGATTCGCGAGTGGCGATTCTAGGAGACACGAGCGTCCACGGCGGAGGACAGGCGGACGCTTGTCGACTTGCCGTTCGCCATTTGTAACCTGTTCATTCGCGGCGAGTTAGGTGATGCGCCGCCGAGCGGTGCGAACTGGTATCGCGCATGCCTTGAGCTGATGCGCCCACGTCTTTCCACGTGGCGTTACCTCAGGAGACTTCCATGCGCATCGCGTCGTTCGCTCTCGCCGGCCTGGTGGCTGGCACCGCATTTTCGTTCGCACCGGCGAACGCCATCGCGCAGTCGCGCGCGGGCAACCGTGTTTCCGTGGCCAGCTCTCCCCTCTTCGACATCACGCCGTACGCGGGCTACATGATGTTCGGCGACTTCCTCTCCGGCCCGCTCGGTACCTCGCTCACCAACGCACCCGCGCGGATCTATGGCGCGCAGCTCGGGATGAAGATCGCGCCCAACGTCTCGATGATCGGCAACCTCGCCGCAGCGAGCAGCGACATCAAGGTTGGCGTACCGTTCCTCGGCGGGTTGCCCGTGGCGCACAGCTCGATGGTGTTCTACGATGCCGGCGTTCAACTGGACATCCCGGTGACCTCGGCGTACGGTGCGACGTTTTCGCCGTTCGTACAGGCGGGCATCGGTGGCATGCACTACGACATCAGCCAATCGCTCGTTTCCACGACGGCAACGAATCTCGCGGGGAACATCGGCGCCGGTGCCGACATCGCCGTTGGGCGCAATGTCGGCCTGCGGTTGATGGCGAAGGACTACATCGGCAAGTTCGACTTCCAGGAAGCGACGTCGTTCGACATCAATGCGGGCACCACGCACAACGTGGCGTTGAGCGCCGGCCTGCGGTTCTCCTTCTGACCGGCGTGCGACGACCTACCTGCCCGACACGAGCAGCTGGTTGCCGTCCACGTCCTTGAACATCAGTGAGCTTCCCCACTCCTCCTTCTTCGGAGGACCGAGTGTTTCCACACCCTTCGCCTGGAATTCCGCGTAGGTGGCGTCGATGTCGTCCGTGGTGAAGGCGAAGTTGAAGAACGAACCGATGCGCTCTTCCCACCCGGGGGCCGTGAACAGCACGAGCTCGGTGTCGGCGCCCGGGATACGGAGCTCGATCCAGCGCTGCGTGTCGTCGAAGGGCTGGTCGGTGTGGATGACGAAGCCGAGCTTCGTCGTGTAGAAGTCGAGCGCCTTGTCCTGATCGCGCGTCGGCAGGGAAACGAACTTGATGGCCTTGATCATGGTGGCGGCTGGTGAGCGGTGAGTGATGTTCCGCGCGCAATGTGGTGAGGTCCGGCCGCGCGTGACAAGGCGGGCAGCGCGCGCTATAGTATTGGCTTCCATAGCACGCTCCTCCCGTCTTCCCGTCCTCCCGGGATCCAATGGAGTCTCCCGTCACGCTCGACCGCTACGTCATCGAGACGTTGATGCCGGATCTCGTGGGTCATGATCGTCGGCCGGCGGCGTTTCTCGTGTACCTGGCGCTGTGGTCGCGCGCCACGGATACTCGCGCACGAACCGTGGCGATCAGCCTGCGCGACCTGGCCGAGGCGACCGGGCTGTCGAAGCGTGCGGTGCAGGATGCGGTGGGGCGCCTGGCGAAGCGGAAGCTGATCGACGTACGGCGGAGCGCCCCGACGGCGGTGCCGGACTACACGGTGCTCAGGCCGTGGAAGCGGCGATGAGGATCAGTGGCCCGTACGCTCGACCGTCTTTCCGGTGAAGTCCTCTGTGGTGACGTCCTTTCCCTTCGACAGTGAGCGGACGTAGGTCACCAGGAGCCATATCTGATCTTCCGAGATGAGGCTGCCCCACGCCGGCATACCCTCAGGGCGTCCCTGATAGATCGACTCGAACACCTCTGGCGCCTCGCCACCGAAGTGCCAGCGGCCATCGGCGAGGCTCGGGCCCATCGCGCCACTGCCGTCGCCACCATGGCAGTCGACGCAGTTGTAGGCGAGATACAGCTTTGCACCGGTGGCGGCGGCATTTGCGTCGCCCTCGTGCGGATTGACGAGCCGCATGCCTGCGAACGGCTTCATCATGCCTGGCTGAATGTGCTCGGCGTGCGAGACGAACCGGCCGGCGAGGTCGCCTGTCGCCTGTGACGACGAAGACGCCGGGGCCTGCTGCACGCTGTCCGGCTGCTCTGCGAGGGAGTCGCGACAGCCCTGCAGTTGAAGGCTCGCGACGGCAAGAATGAATGCGTGGCTCAGACGAGACATGGCGTTCTCCTGACTGCGGAAGAGCAGGCCCCTCGACTGCGCTCGGGGCGACATCCGAGAAATACGATCAGAGCGAGAACACGAACAGCATCCCGCCCCAGCTGGTCCAGCGCGCGAGGTCGGGCAAGGTGGAGCCCCGCTCGCGGACGTCGTACGGCAGGTTCGCCGCGACATCACCCGCGATGAGCAGCCCCATGTCGCCACCGATGCCTGCGTAGACCGCGACGTACTGCTTGCCGTCCGGGCCGGTGTATGTCATCGGATTGCCGACCACGCCCGAGCCCACCTTGAACTTCCACAGCACTGCACCGGTGCGCGCGTTCGCCGCCTTGAACCATCCGTCGAGCGTGCCGTAGAAGACGACGTCACCCTTGGTCGCGAGCGCGCCACCCCACACCGGATACGGCTCCTTGATGCCCCACACCTTCTTCCCCGTCGTGGCATCCCATGCAATGAACTCGCCGCGATAGCCGCCGGGTCCGGCGACTTCGGGCGCGTTGCCGCCGATGTACGGCGTGCCGGGGATGTACGAGACTTCACGCGCCTCGAAGTCCATGCAGAGATTGTTGGTCGGCACGTAGAACAGCCCGGTTACCGGCGAGAACGCGGCTGGCTGCTGGTTCTTTCCGCCCTCGAGACTCGGGCAGATGAAGGAGACCTTCTTCCCTTGGAACGGCACCTTCTCCGGATTCAGCACCGGTCGTCCCGTAGCGAGGTCGACGCCGGTGGACCAGTTCATCGGGACGTACGGCTTGGCGAGGATCACCTCACCGGTGGCCCGGTCCATCGTGTAGGCGAAGCCGTTGCGATCGAAGTGGACGAGCGCCTTGCGCGTCTTGCCGGCGATGGGAAGGTCGACGAGGATGTTCTCATTGACGGCATCGTAGTCCCAGACGTCGTGCGGAGTGGGCTGGAAGGCCCAGACCATCTCACCGGTATCGGCGTCGCGCGCGATGATCGCCGCGCTCCACTTGTTGTCTCCGGGCCTCTGCTTGCCATTCCAGGGCCCTGGATTCGACGTGCCGTGGTAGACGAGGTTGAGCTCGGGATCGTACGAGAGCCAACCCCACACGGTGGCGCCACCCTGCTGCCACGTGTTCGCCGGCCAGCTCGTCGCGCCCTGATTGGCACTCGTGTCGGCCTTGCCGTAAAAGGGCTTGAAGCGCGGGCCGACCTTGATGTCGGCATCGGGACCGATGTTGTAGGCGCGCCAGACTTCCTTGCCGGACACCTGGTCAATCGCGGCAATCCATCCGCGCACACCCATCTCCCCGCCGCTCGAACCAACGATGACTTTTCCCTTCACGGCGAGGGGCGCCATCGTCATCGTCTCGCCCTTGGCGAGATTGCCCATCTTCGTGCTCCAGAGGAGCTTGCCCGTGGCGACATCCACCGCGACGGTGTGCCCGTCGAGCAGGTTGTAGAAGATCTTGCCGTCCTGGTATGCTGCGCCGCGATTGACGACGTCGCAGCATGCGAGGCCCACGGCGGTCTGCGAGTTCTCGGGACGAACCTTCCACTTGAGCGGTTGCCCTTCAGTCGTGAGGTCGAGCGCGTACGAGACGTTCGGATATGGTGTCACGAGGTACATCGTGTTGTTCACCACGAGCGGCTGGCCTTCATGCCCGCGCAGCACACCGGTGGAGAAGGTCCACGCGGCGTGGAGGTTCTTCGCATTGGCCGCAGTGATCTGATCGAGCTCGCTGTAGCGCGACGCCGAGGGGTCACCGGCGGGCGAGTTCCATTCGCCGGGCGGTCCGCTGCGCGGAGCGGCGATCTTGGTGCCGGCCACGGTGACGGCCGTGGAGTCGTTCGGCGTTCCGGCTTTCTCACCGTCGCAGGAGACGCTCAACAACAGCGCGGGCAGGACGAGGCGGGCGCGACGCACTGAACCTCCGACTTCGAAAGGGACGACGAGCGTGGTTCGCGATAGTACGCCGCCACGGCAGGCCGCGCCAGATTGCAGGTCTATCGATTCACGTCCGCGCGGCGGAGCGGTGTCGCCGCCGGCGATCTACGCGTCGGGCAACGCGTGGAGCCATCGCGATGCGTCGGCGGTCATCGCGAGACGTTCGTAGACGTCTTCCCAGCGTCGGGCGAACGCGGCGCCATGGGGCGCGTGCAGGAACGGCACGAAGCCAGAGCGCAGATAGGTGCGGATGGCGCAAAGCCGCGCGTCCGGCACGCCGAGCCAGATGTGGCGGTGACCCGTCATGCGCAGGCAATGGATGGCAGCAGTGACGAGTGCGATTCCCAGGCCGCGGCCCCGATGCGCTTCGTCAACGACGACGTGTCGGACCTCGCCGCCCTCGGGGAAGTCGAAGCCGTCGCCACGCGCATTGTGCATGGCGCTCGCGGTGCCGACCCACTCCGCCGACTCGTGCTCCATCGCCATGAACATCCCGTCTGGCACGACATGCTGCGAGAAATCGATCCACTGTTGGTCTGTGAGGGTGCCGTCGAGCTCGACGACTGGACGTCCGTGCGACAGCCATACATCCTCGATGGCGACGATCTCATAGCCTGACGCCACCGACGGTGCCGGATGAGTTGCGCCGCGATCCCACACCATGTGGAGCGTCGGCGTCGCCCGCTCGGTGCTGTCAGGTTGCATGGACGGTCGCGTGGGCAGAGGCGGATGCACTCCGTCGCTGTCAGCCTTACGCCAGCCGACCATCGGGCGCGGCGCCATCGTCGCGCTTGCGCGCCACCAGCCAGGCGAGCGAAAGCGCAATCAGCGCAAGCGGAATGGCACCGAACTCGAGGCCAAGTATCACGCCGAGCAACGGCTGCATGGATGCGCGGATCTCATCGATGCTGCGTTGGGACGGGCGGCCCGATGGAATTCCGACCACGGCATACACCGTCTGCCCATCTGCCCGCAGCTGGAAGTTACCGGTGGCGCGGGCGTCGCTGACCTGCTTCGCCCGAGAGATCGAATCAGCGCGCTCGGCGACGGTGTAGTGCGCGTCTTGCGCCGCCACCTCACGCCGAAACCGCGGCCCCATGGTTCGCGTGAGATTCATCGCGACGATCGCGGGGACTACGAGAATCACGACCTGGAGCGCGATACCCGCGAGCCAGATGATCGCCAATCGGCGTGGAGTCCATCGTGATAACGTCATCACAGCCTCGCTTGTCATAGGCGGACGCTGCTGATGATGCGACTATCCGGACGAATATGCAACTAGCGCACGACTGGACAACGGCTTTACGCTCCGTTGTCGGGTTAGCTCATTCGGCTGTCATGCCTTCACCTATCCGCCCAACTGGCCGTCGCCGATGCCGTAGTGTTCATGCAGCTGCCTGGTGTGATAGACAAGATGCCCGACCAGGATCGATACGCACGACAGCACGGTAATCTCCTTTCCACTGGCAACACCGCGACGGGCAAGCGCTTCCGTCGGCATCGAGCGCAGTAGCGCGAGCGTCGATCGTCGCGTGTCGGCCCACTCGTCCAAGACGTCGTCGAGCTGGCGACTGTCGTATTCGCCGAGCGGGAGCCACGTCGCCTGGTCGAAGCTGGGAAGCGGCTGAGGGTCCGCGCGCGAGAACGCGGTGGCGCGATAGGAGAAGACGCGCTCGGTATCGATGAGGTGTCCCACCACCTCGCGAATGGTCCACTTTCCCGGCGCATACGCGTGGCCTGCCTGCGAATCGTCGAGACCACCGAGCAGGGCACGCAGGGCGGATACCTGCGCGTTCATGATGTCGAGCAGGTTGCCCGGCGGGATGAGGGCGATGTACTTGGCGAAGTAGTCCGGGTGGTCGCCCGAACCCGGGCGATCGAGGATCATCGATGGCATGGTGTCTCCGTTGTCTCCGTTTTCTTCGAGGTACGATGCGAGGACGTGTACTAATGTGAATACGCGCATCCTGCCAAGGAGAGAGCATCCTTCCCTGCGACGCCGAGCACCTGTCACTACGCGGACGGCGATTCGTCCTCGTGACGGCGGGTGGCGGGCTGTGAGCGGTAGGCGCCCGGCCGCACGATCTCCATGTGGCGGTCCGGCGTCGCCAACTGGGAGAATCCCGCCTGCTGGTAAAGACCATGTGCGTCCCGCGTGACCAGCGCAAAACGCCGCAACGACTGCAGATCCTCATGCTGCATGATGACGTCGACGAGCCAGCGTCCGAGTCCCTGGCCGCGATAGTCCTCGAGGACGTAGACGTCGGCCAGGTAGCCGTACATCGCGCGATCGGTGATCACCCGGGCGAAGCCGATCTGCCGTGGACCGTGGAACAGGCTGAACGGAATGGATCCGTCAATGGCGCGTGAGACGACTGCGGCGGGAATGCCTTCCGACCAATAGGCGCGCGTCAGGAAGGCATGAACAGCGTCGAGGTCGACGGCGCGTGGGTCGGAGGTGATCGTGAATTCGCCGCGCTCCGCATCTACCATGGTGCCTGACCTCGAAGTGCGTTTTCGCCGAGATATTCGCGCCGAAAGGCGTCATTCTTCGCCGCGGTATCCGGCGGTCCAAGCTCGTGCGTCGTGCCAGCCGTACACCAGGTCACGTGCGTCGCGAACGCCATCAGTACGGGAACTTCGTGTCCGCTCACGACAACCGCCGCGCCGTTCTCGGCGAGAGAGCGAAACAGTCGCCCAATGTCCTCGGCGTCCCTCGGAGCGATGCCGCGAAGTGGCTCGTCGGCGAGCAGGCAGCGTGGACGTCGTATGATAACAGCCGCGAGCTCGGCGCGACGAAGCTCGCCGCCGGAGAGGGCGTGCGCCTTTTCATCGCCCAGGTCGACGAGCCCAACGGCATCCAATGCTTCGCTCACGATCCCACCATGGAACTGCCGGCGAAACCATTCGAGTTGCACCTTCACCGGTATCGCGTTCGAAAACAGATCGTGGTCAGGCAGAAAGAACACTCCGCGCGCCGCGAGGTCCGGCAGTCGGGCCTTCGACAAGACGTCACCATCGAACCGCACGCTGGGTGAGTCCCAGGTCTAGTTGAAATTCAGGTGGTGCCTCCATACTGGAGCGTTGATCCGGCCAGGATTCGCGCACCCAATACAGAGGACACCACCCATGCGAAGAGTACGACAGAAGGCGAGGAAGGACCAGCAGCAG
>JBBQDT010000019.1:0-38676 GCA_038319955.1 Gemmatimonadales bacterium
CACGTCGTCGAGGTCGCGGCGCTCGGCCAACGGGTGGCCGCCTACCTCGACGATGCCCTTCTGGTGGAAGGCGAGACCAGCGTCCTCGACGGCGCCTGGGGCGGGCTCCTGATCGCCGAGCGCACCCTACCGGCAACACTCAAGCAGTTTCGGCTCACCGGCGCCGAGCCGGATCGCGTTGCCCCGCCGCCGGTGGGGCGGCTCGACGTCCCGTCTCCGACGTCGGCGCCCCCGGCACTCACCTGGCTCCCGACGATCGACGACGCATCGCAGACGCGCTTCTACCGGGTGTTTCGGTCCGCTTCGCCCGGTGTCCTGGGCGCCCAGATCAACCGCGACGGGGAGACGACCGAAGCGACCTACCAGGACGGTCGCCTGCCCGGTGGCGGCACCTACTGCTCCACCGTCGTCGGGGTCGACGGGGCCGGCAACGGCAGTCCGGCCGGCAGCCTCCAGCGGTGCGTCGCCTATAGGCCGGCTGCCCCGGCCGCCGGGTAAGGGGCGACCCGCTGACCCGCTGACCCGCTGACCCGCTGACCCGCTGACCCGCTGACCCGCTGTCCCCCTCATAGCCACTAGACTCAACGCCACATGGTTGCTAAGTTCCCATTTCTGTTCCAGTTAAGCCCCAAACCGGGCCGTCGGCCCCGAGTGACATATGCATGTCTTCATCGAAACCCAGAAAGAGTGGCTCCGCGACATCCCAGCGTTTCGCGCCGGTGATTCCGTCCGGGTGAACGTCCGAGTGAAGGAAGGGGAAAAGGAGCGCATCCAGGCGTTCGAGGGAGTCTGCATCGCCCGTCGTGGTGTTGGTGTGAGCGCAACGTTCACCGTCCGCAAGATCTCCAACGGCATCGGTGTCGAGCGCATCTTCCCGCTGCACAGCCCCATGCTCGCCGACATCATCGTCGTGCGCCGTGGCCGGGTGCGCCGCGCCAAGCTCTACTACCTGCGCCACCTCACCGGCAAGGCCACGCGCATCAAGGAAATGAAGGCGAAGACGCCGCAGGCCGCTGCGAAGTAGCTGAACCCACCCGAGGCGAAGTGCCGCGCGACGGAGGGCGTTGGAGCGGCATCGAGCGCAATCTGCGCAGCGCGCGCGGACCGTTGCTCGCCGGAGTGGATGAAGTTGGACGGGGCCCCCTCGCGGGCCCCGTCGTCGCATGCGCCGTCGTCATGCCCAGCGACGCCCGCGCCATCCGCGGCGTGGACGACTCCAAGCAGCTCGGCGCCGCCGAGCGGGAAAAGCTCGCCGGCCGCATTCACGAGCGGGCCGTCGCCCTGTCGATCGGCGCCGCCAGCGTCCGCGAGATCGACCGCCTGAACATCTACCATGCCTCTGTGCTCGCCATTCGCCGGGCGATCACGCGGCTCAAGGTGATGCCCAATCATGTGGTCATCGACGGGCTGTCCATCCGCACGCTCGGCATCGAGCACACGGCGGTCGTCGGCGGTGATGCGCGATGTCATTCGATCGCCTGCGCCTCGATCGTCGCGAAAGTCACGCGCGACCGCCTCATGCACGCGCTGGCGAAGCGACACCCGCACTACCATTGGGAGACGAACAAGGGTTACGGAACGCCGGAGCACCAAGCGGGACTCGCGTCCCATGGGGCCACCAGGCATCATCGCTACTCGTTCGGGCCCGTGGGCCAGCTGTCGTTCGCCCTCAGTCTCGCACCCGCGGACGAGGCGTCGGCACTCGCCGATGCCTTGATGGACCTCTACGAACCGGAGCCGTTCTCGTGACCTCGCCTTCCACGCCGGCCCCGTCAGCCGTTCCCCCAACGGGGATTTTCGCGCCCGGCCTCTTCGACGGGCAGGTCGCGCTGATCACCGGCGGTGGCAGCGGAATCGGGCGGGGCATCGCCGACCTCATGGCCGCACTCGGAGCCCACGTGGTGCTGGCGAGCCGAAAGCTCGAGCGTGTGGAGGCAGCGGCCGAGGAGATTCGCGCGGCTGGCGGCAAGGCCACGGGGATCGCGGTGGACGTGCGCGACAGCGCGCGCGTGAAGGGCATGGTCGCGCAGGTGAAGGACACACTCGGCCGCATCGACCTCCTGGTCAACAATGCCGCCGGCAATTTCTACGCGCCGAGCGAGACGCTCTCGGAAAACGCGTGGAAGAGCGTGATCGAGATCGATTTATACGGAACGTTCTTCTGCGCCCAGGCCGTGTATCCGGTCATGCGAGAGCAGGGGGGCGGCAGCATCGTGAACATCTCGATGACGTTGCACTACCGCGGATGGCCGCTGATGGCCCATGCGACGGCGGCCAAGGCAGGGGTCGACGCGCTGACGAAGACGCTGTCGCTCGAGTGGGCCAAGGACAAGGTGCGCATGAATGCGGTGGCACCGGGCCCCATCCCAACCGAGGGCGTGCGCAAGGCGTTCACGCCGCCCCCGGCGGCCGACGGCGTGCCTGACGTGTTTGCGGTGGAGAAGGCGATGGAGAGCTACGCGCGGAAGATGATTCCGCTCCAGCGGTGGGGCTCGCCGGCGGATATCGCCAACATGGTCGCCTATCTCGCGTCGCCGGCGGCGGGGTGGGTGACGGGCGCGATCATGGTGGTGGACGGCGGGGAATGGCTGGCCAAGCCCCCCTCGTCGCGCTGAGAAACTGAGAGCCACGTACTCGATCACACTGCTGTTTGCCAGTCACAAAAATATTCTGGCCGCATGTGACCATCTTGTGCGTGGTAGGGTGTGCCATGGAAGCGCTGTTTCTTGGAGCGCCGGATGCATCGTGCGTGGCCCCGTGCCGTGGAGCCTTTCAATTGCGCGCACGCAGCGGGGCACTCATCACGTGGTTCGTGCGTTGAGCAACATTACCGGTTTGCTGGGCCGGGTGGTGTTCATGCGGAACTCTCTTCCTTTCAGGAGCAACACTTATGTCAACGCCTCGACTTGGCGTACCCTGGGCATGCCGTCGCCTCGAATTGCTCGCAATCCTTGCTCTTTGTGTCCCGTCATTCGCGTCGGCACAAGCTGGCACGGGCATACTCGCCGGGCGAATCATCGACCGGCAGTCACAGCAGCCCCTCGTCAGCGCGCAAATTCGGATCGTTGGAACGCAGCGCGGGACGCAAACCGACCAGACCGGGACGTACCGAATCACGGGAATTCCGGCGGGCACCATATCGGTCATAGCGCAGCGCATCGGCTACGGACAGCAGCCGCGCACCGCCGTGATTACCTCGGGTGCAACGACGACCGCGGACTTCTCGCTGGCGATCTCGGCCACGCAGCTCGACCAGGTCGTGGTCACCGCGACGGGCGAAACGCAGCGCAAGCGTGAAACGGGCAATTCCACCGCGACGATCGATCCGACGGCCCTGCCGCTCGCGGCCACGACCAATTTTTCCGACGTCCTGGCGGCGCGCGCCCCCGGCGTATCGGTAACCACGTCTGGCGGTACGGTCGGCGGCGGATCACGCATCCGCATCCGTGGCTCCAACAGCGTGTCGCTGTCGAACGATCCCCTGCTCATCGTCGACGGCATTCGCATCGACAACAGCGCGAACTCGACCTCCATCGGCGTGGGTGGCCAGCAGCCATCCCGGTTCAATGACATCAACCCGGACGAGATCGAGAACATCGAGATCATCAAGGGACCCGCTGCGGCTGCGCTCTATGGCACGGCGGCAGCCAATGGCGTCATCCAGATCACCACGAAGAAGGGACGCGCCGGCAAGACACGCTGGGAACTCACGAGCGAAGTCGGCGGATCGCGGGACATCAACACCTATCCGGCGAACTTCCTCGCATTCGGCAAGCGCACGAACGGGTCGTTCACGTCGAACTGCAACATCGACCTGAAGGCGCGCGGAACGTGCACCGTCGATTCGGTGGTCACCAACAGCCCGTTGGCCAACTCCAACCCACTGCGCGACGGCAACCGGCGCCTGCTCGGGCTGAGTGCGTCCGGGGGCGGAGATGCGGCCACCTATTTTCTGTCCGGTGAATACAATCAGGAACAGGGTGTGTACGACATCAATCATTCGCGCCAGTTCAGCCTCCGCACCAATGTCCGTGCGCAGTTGGCGAAGTCCCTGGACGCCGCAGTGTCCGTCGGCTACACCAGCAGCGACCTGCGCCTGCCCCAGAACGACAACAACATCCTGGGCGCACTCTCCTCCGCGCTCCTCGGCCTCGCATACGACTGCAGCCCGAAAAACTCGTACCCGTCTCTCTGCGGCACGGATACCACGAGCCGTGGCTACATCAGCGGACAGGTGCCCAACGAAGTCTACGCCATCAACACGCGCCAGCAGGTGCAGCGTTTCATCGGCAGCGTGACCAGCAACTATCAGCCGCTCCCCTGGCTGATCTTCACCGCTACTGCCGGCGCTGACGTCAACGGCCGCTTCGACAACGAGACCGTGCCTCCGCAGCAGGTGTTTTTCGGATCGCTTCCCGAAGGCAACCGCACCGCGAACAGGGCCGTGATCTCGAATTACACGGTGAACCTGAACGGCACCGCGAACTACCAGGCGACGCCGACGCTGAAGCTGTCGTCGTCTCTCGGCGGCCAGTACACCGATAACCTGTTTCGCCGGACTGACGCCTTCGGCGCCAAGCTCCTCGCGGGAACCGAGTCGCTCAACGGCACCAATGCCCGCTTCGCCGTGGGCGAAGTGAACCAGGACGTGAAGCTCCTCGGTGCGTATGGCCGCGAACAGCTCGCCTGGCGTGACAAGGTGTTTCTCACCGCCGCTGTGCGATCCGACAAGAACAGCGCGTTCGGCCAGAACTTCAAGAACATCGTTTATCCGGCCTTCAGCGGATCATGGGTCATCGGAGAGGAGGATTTCTTCCCGAAGAGCCTCAGCACCGTCAGCCTGCTCCGGTTGCGCGCCGCATACGGCGTGTCTGGCCAGAATCCGGGATTCCGCGCTTCGGAACTCTTCTTCAACCCGGTTGCGGTGAACGTGGGAGGCACGGACGTTCCGGGCTTCACCGTCGGTGGTCCGGGCAACTCGAGCCTCAAGCCCGCGCGGTCCGCCGAAACGGAAGGCGGCTTCGATCTCGGTTTGTTCAAGGACCGTATCAGCGTGGAATACACGGCGTACGATAAGCGGACCACCGACGATCTCGTGAACGTCGTGCTCGCGCCGTCTCTCGGCGCCGGAAACACGCGCTTTCAGAACCTCGGACAGGTGCGCAACTACGGCCAGGAAGTCTCTGTCCGTGCAAACGTTGTCGAGGCTCGCAACGTGAAGTTCGACTTCACGGCAAACGGCTCCTTCACGAAGAATCGCCTCGATGACCTGGGACGGGATGGACAGGGAAATCCCATTCCGCAGATCTTCCTCGGCTTCTCGAGCACGCAGGTCATCCGCAACTTCCTGCCCCTGGGCGGCTACTTTGTCCGCCCGATCACCAGCTTTTCTGATGCGAACGGCGACGGCGTGATCAGCCGCGTGAACTGCAAGGGCCAGCCGGTGCTGGTGGGCGGACCGGCGTGCGAAATCACCATTGGCGATACGGCCGAATACGCCGGAACGCCGTTCCCGACGACCGAACTGACCTTCACCCCGGCGTTGACGTTCTTCGACAAGATCCGCGTCACCGCACTGCTCGATCATCGCGGGGGTCAGAAACTGTACAACAACACGCGTGCATTCCGGTGCTCCAACGGCGGCTTTCAGAACTGCCTCGATGCGGCGGATGCCAGCAGGACATCGCTGCCCGACCAGGCGCACCTCATTGCGGCCCTCATGGGAACGCAGGCTGGATACATCGAGGATGCCAGCTACACGAAGCTTCGCGAGGTGGCGGTCACGCTGACGGCGCCGCGCAACGTGGCAAGCCGAGTCGGTGCGGGTTCTGCCTCGCTGACACTGGCGGGCCGCAACCTGCACACATGGACCAAGTACACCGGTCTCGATCCCGAAGTGAACGCGCTTGCCCAGGGCAATTTTGCCACCGCTGACTTCCTGACGCAGCCGAACATTCGTTCGTTCACGGCGCGTCTGAACCTGACCTTCTGAGCCGAGCACATATCATGAATCATCATTCGCAGAACGGGCGCGCTCACTCGAGGGGGAAGTCACTCCGACGTGTGCTCATTGGCGCGGGCGCGTTTGCGCTCGCTGCCTGCTCGACAGACCTCCTGACGGTGTCCGATGTGGACATCGTCAAGCCGGCGGCCCTCTCCGGCAAGTCGTCCCTCCCCAGCGTACTCGCGGCATCGATCGGTGACTTTGGCGTTGCGTACGGCGGTGCCAACAACAGCGAAGGGCAGAATGAAATGTCCGGGCTCCTCGCGGACGAGTTCATCAACTCGGAGAGCTTCCCGACGCGCATCGAAGTGGACCAGCGCAACACGAACGAGATCAATGCCACGACACTCGGAATCTTTCGTGCGATCGAGACGGCCCGTGCGACGACCGACGCGGGAGAGATCAGTTTCGCTACGCTCGATCCGACGAACGCGTCCCGAGCGGAAGTGATCGCGCTCAACGCGTTCACGTACGTCCTGCTGGCGGAGAATTACTGCTCGGGAGTGCCCGCGAGTACGATCAACGCCGACGGTTCCTTCACGTATGGCTCGCCGATGACCACCGCACAGTTGCTGACCGTGGCGGTTGCGAAGTTCGACTCGGCTATCACGATTGCCACCTCCACGGGCGCGGGTACGGCGCTCAACCTCTCCCGCATCGGAAAGGGACGCGCACTCGTCGACCAGAAAAATTATGCGGCGGCGGCGACGGCAGTGGCCGCCGTGCCCTCGTCATTCCGGTACGTGATCAATCATGATGAGAACAGCGCGCGGCAGAACAACGGCGTGTTCTCCTTTGCGCAGAATTCACGTCGCTTCTCGATCCCTGATCGCGAGGGCATCAATGGTCTTCCGTTTCGCTCCGTCGGCCTGACGGATGGACGCCTCGCGGTGCGTCGCAACTCTTCCAGCGGCGGCAATGGCTTCGACAACTTCACGCCCTTGTTCGTGTCAGCAAAGTTCCAGAATCGCTCAGCCCCCACTCCACTGGCAGAGGGAAGCGAGGCGCGGCTCATCGAGGCGGAAGCAGCACTCGCGGCGAACGATGACGCAACGTTCCTGGCCATGCTGAACGCCGCACGCGCGGCGTCGCCCACGTACGCACTGGCTCCCGCGTTGGCGCCCACCGGCCCCGCACCAATCGTTGCGGTGCCAGCGACGACCGCAGCCAAAGTCGACCTCCTCTTCCAGGAGCGCGCCATCAATCTCTTTCTTACATCACATCGGTTGGGCGACCTTCGGCGTCTGATTCGGCAGTATGGTCGTGATGCGGAGAGCGTGTTCCCTACCGGCGCCTATTTCAAGGGTGGCGTGTACGGACCGGATGTGAACTTCCCGATTCCCTTCGAGGAAAAGAACAATCCGAACTTCAAGGGGTGTCTCGATAGAAAGGCCTGAGCAGCATCGGGACGAACGCGTATGACCCCTGCGTTGGTGAGGGTGAAGTGTGGGTAACGACGGGGCCCGTTTGCGGGCCCCGTCGTCGTGTCCATGTCCACTTTGGCATCAGGTTAACTTGCCTCGGTGCCCTCGCCGGCCTGGCAGCGCGCTCGGCGAGCGCATGGGCGAACTACGGCACGGACGCCCTCCACGTGCCGCAGGCGGAGCGGGGCAACACGCAGTTCACGGCCTGCACGGAACCGGAACGCGAATACCGCAGGCGCTATATGTTGGTCGACGGCCCGCGAGCATTGCTCGCGGAGCCGTCTTGCCGTGACATGACCGGAGTGGGGATCGAACCCACGACCTGAAGATTAAAAGTCTCCTGCTCTACCAACTGAGCTATCCGGTCCAACGCTGTTGCTGACGAGCGTGCAAGATAAACGGTCAGTGAATCCTTTGCGACTGAGAGAGCGGACGAGCCATGACCGCGAGCGCATGAGCACCTCGATCCTCGAGCAGCTGGACCTCGCCACGCGCCTCGCGCAACGCCTTCGCGAGGCGCGGTCCGAAATCGTCAGCCGCTGGCTCGATCGCATCATCGCTCGTGTGACGATCGAGCCCGGCCGAGTCTTTCCCAGCGATCAGCTGCTCAACCACGTCCCGCTCCTCGTCGACGGCGTGGCCAACTACCTCGAGCGCGGTGAGGGCCTGGCGGAAGGTGACGCGGCGGTGGTGGCCAAGGCAATGGAGCTTGGAGCGCTGCGGCACTCACAGGGTTTCGACGCATACGAGATCCTCAAGGAGCACGAGTTGCTTGCTGGCGTGCTCTACGCCTTCCTGCGCGAGAGCCTCACCGACATCGGCTCCGCGTCGCCGGATGCGGTCGCTTTCGCATGGGAGCGCGTTGCCGAGGTGACGGAGCAGATTCGCCAGGCGACAATGACCCATTTCCTCCGCATTTCGGCGGAGCAGGTGCGGCTGCGCGAGGAGCGGCTGCGCCGGTTCAATCGCATGGTGTCGCACGAGCTCAAGAACCGCATCGGCGCCATCCGCGGCGCGTCGTTGCTCCTTGCCGAGCCGTGGCTCGAACCGGCGCAGAACGCGCAATTCCTCCGCATCGTGTCCCAGAATGCGGAGAGCCTGCAGCTCGTGCTGGAGAACCTTATCGCCCTCTCGCGCATCGACGCTGATGCTCGCCAGCAGCGCAACGTGCTGCTGCCGCAGGCGGCGGCGGAAGTCGTTCGGCAGTTGCGCGACGCCGCGAAGATCGGCACGGTGGACATCCGTCTCGATGCGATGATGCCCGCAGTCGAGGTGGACGCGGCGGCGGTGGAGCTCTGCCTAGCCAACTACATCTCGAACGCCATCAAGTACGCTGATCCGGCGAAGGCGGAGCGATGGGTGAAGGTCACCGGCGAGTTGATCGTCCCAACCCCCACGACACCAGGCGAACTGCTCGTCAGGGTTCAGGATAACGGACTGGGGGTCCCGGTCGCGGGGCGCAAGCGTCTCTTCGAGCAGTTCTTCCGCGCACATGGGGAGACGATTACCGGTGTGGAAGGCACGGGCCTGGGACTGAGCATCGTGCAGGACACGGTGGTATCGCTCGGCGGACGCGTCTGGGCCGAGTTTCCCGACGAGGGAGGAAGCGTCTTCGGCTTCGCCTTGCCCTCTCGTCGGCAGGAGGATGCCGCGGCAGCCGGCACACATCGGTCCGAGGTGGACATCGCCATCATGCCTGATCCAGCGTCGCATGGCACGACTGCGTAGGCAATGCAGAACTGATCATCTATTCAAGCATTGAACCGACACGGTCTTGAAGTCGTCTTTTCGGATTTTGCCGTTCGCCCTCGCCATCGCGGGGTTCCTTCCAGTCTCGACATCATCGATGCATGCGCAGGCCGTGCCGACCCGAGAGCCGGTCGACTCGGTGCCCGCGGTGCGCATCGATTCGCTGGTCGATCTCCAGACGGTCGTCCGGCGCGCGCTCGCCACGAGCCCGAGCGTGCGACAGGCCGAGGCGGGCCTCAGCAACGCGCGAAGCGGTGAGCGGGTCGCTGGTGCCGCCTACCTGCCCACGCTGTCAGCCACGTCCTCGGCGCTGCGGTCGGACATCATCGGACATCATCAGTTCGCCCACGCTGGGCACACCCACCGGAACGAGCTACTCGGCTGGCCTGACGTCGTCGGTGGAGCTATTCACGGGCGGTCGCCGGAGTGCCGATCGTGCGCGTTCGCGTGCCGACCTTCAGGCCGCCGAGGCCATCGACGTCGCACAGCGCTACCAGACCACCCTCGTGGGGCAGCGGGCGTTTTACGAAGTGCTGCGCGGGGGGGATCTCGTCACGGTTGGGGACGCGCGCGTGTCGCGCGCCATGCGGGGGTTGCGGTACGCGCAGGATCGGGTGCGCGCCGGCACCGCCACCAAGTCCGATGAACTCCGTGCGCGCCTGGAGCTGACCACTGGGCGACAGCAGTCCATCGCGGCGCGCGATACCCTTCAGACGGCGGCCTATGCGCTGGGCCGCCTCGTCGGCGCGGATGGTCCGATTGGCGCGCGTCGGCCGGCCTCGCTCGATGCGCGCCCGCTTGCCCTGACCGACAGCGAAATTGTTCGCCTGGCCGTCGGGTCGGCGCCTGCGGTGCAGGCGTCGGAGGCGGCGGCGCGCGCGGCCGACGCGGCGCGGCGCTCGTGAAGGACACCAACGTCGCCGGCTACATGTCGTCGGTGAACGGCGGAAGCCGCGGCGACTTGAACATCATCCTCAAGCCCGCTGGGCAGCGTCCGCCCGCCGACGTGATGGTGCAGCACCTCTCGCGAAAGCTCAACGGCATTCCGGGTGTGCAGGTGTTCGTGCAGAATCCGCCGAGCATCCGCATCGGCGGCCGCGGGTCGAAGACGCTGTATCAGTACACGATCCAGGGGCTCGACGTGCAGAAGCTCTATGCCGCTGCGAAGAAGCTCGCCGACGCGATGCGCGCGTTGCCGCTCGTCACCGACGTCACCAGCGACCTCCAGAACAAGAACCCGATCGTCACCGTCAAGATCGATCGCAATCGCGCGGCGATGCTGGGCGTCACGGCGCTGCCATCATGCGGACCCTCGCCAGTGCGTTCAGCGAGCAGCAGGCGTCCACCATCTAGACGCCGACGAACGAGTACTGGGTGCTCATCGAGATCCGCCCGGAAGATCAGGCGGACATGACGGCGCTCTCGAAGCTCTACATCACGAGCCGCACTCGAAAGCTCGTCCCACTCTCCGACATCGCGACCTTCACGCGCGGCGTGGGGCCACAGAGCATAGCGCATTCGGGGCAGCTCGCGTCCGTCACCATTTCCTTCAACCTTCCACCCAACGGCGAGCAGACGCGGCGTGGACTGCCGCAGGGCATCCTCCCGCCGTCGTACCAGAAGACGAATCCGGCCGGCGCCCCCATCCTGACGCTCGCGCTCACGAGCGACCAGGTGCCGCTCTCGCGGCTCGACGAGTACGCGCAGACCACCATCGCCCAGCGTCTCTCCACCGTGAACGGCGTGGCGCAGGTGCTCGTCTACGGTGCGCAGAAGTACGCGGTCCGCGTGCAGCTCGACCCCTCGCAGCTCGCCACGCGCAACCTCGCGCTGGAGGACATCGCCACCGCCATCTCGAGTCAGAACGTCAACCTGCCGACCGGTGTGTTGCAGGGCCCGCGCATGGCGCTCACCGTCCAGGCGAGCGGGCAGCTGCAGTCCGCGGAGGAGTTCCGCGATCTCGTGGTAGCGTATCACAACGGCGCCCAGTCCACCTGAGCGACATCGGCCGCGTCACCGACGACGTGCAGAACAACAAGACCGCCAGCTGGTACGGTGCGTCGCGCTCCATCGTGTTGGCCATCCAGCGTCAGCCGGGCACCAACACGGTCGCGGTGGCGGAGCGCGTGAAGGCCGCGCTCGCGAAGGTACAGGGCGACATCCCGCCCTCCGTGAACGTCGCCGTGCTCTACGATCGCTCCATCAGCATCCAGGAGTCCGTGCACGACGTCACGTTCACGCTCGAGCTGACGCTGCTGCTGGTGGTGCTCGTGATCTTCCTGTTCCTGCGCAACGTGTCTGCCACCATCATCCCGAGCCTCGCGCTGCCGATGTCCATCATCGGCACGTTCTCGGTGATGTACATGCTGCACTACAGCCTCGACAACCTGTCGCTGATGGCCCTCACGCTCGCTGTCGGCTTCGTGGTGGACGATGCGATCGTGATGCTCGAGAACATCGTGCGACATCTCGAGATGGGAAAGACACGCATGCAGGCCGCACTCGATGGGGCGGCGGAAGTCGGCTTCACGATTCTGTCGATGACGTTCTCGCTTGCCGCGGTCTTCATTCCCATCCTCTTCATGGGTGGCATCATCGGCAAGTTGTTCCACGACTTCGCCGTCACCATCGGTGTCGCCATTCTCGTGTCAGGCGTGGTCTCGCTCACACTCACGCCAATGCTGTGCAGCCGATTCCTGCGCTCGTCGCACGGCAAGAAGCAGGGACGCTTCTATGAGGCCACCGAGCGCTTCTACGAGCGCTGGCTGCACAGCTACGAGCGCAGCCTCGCGTGGGTGATGGCGCGCCGGCGCATGACGATGGTCTTCTCGCTTGTCATCCTCGTCCTCACGGGCGTGCTGTTCATGATCGCGCCGAAGGGCCTGTTCCCCACGGACGACACCGGACAGCTCCTCGCCACCACCGAGGCCGCCGAGGGCGTGTCGTTCGACGCGCTCATCGATCACCAGCAGCGCATCGCGGCGCAGGTTGCCAAGGATCCCGACGTCCGCTCGGTCACGTCCGCCATCGGCACCACGGCCGCCGCGAACCAGGGCCAGCTCACCATCGACCTCGTCTCCATCGGCCAGCGAAAGCGCAGTGCACAGGACATCGCGCGCGATCTCCAGAAGGCTGCACTCGATGTCGGCGGTATCGCACTGTTCATCCAGAATCCTCCCGCCATCTCCATCGGCGGCCTCGCGTCGAAGAGCCTCTATCAGTACACGCTCCTCGCCGGCGACATCAACCTGCTCAACACCACCGCGCGTTCACTCGAGACCAAGCTGCGACAGCTGCCATCGCTGGCCAACGTCACCAGCGACCTGCTCATCGAGAATCCGCAGGTCACGGTGGACATCGACCGCGAACAGGCCGGCCAGCTCGGCGTGTCCGCATCGGAAATCGAGAACACACTCTACGACGCCTATGGCCAGAAGCAGGTCTCGACGATCTACATGTCGACGAACAACTACTGGGTCGTCATGGAGCTCCTGCCGGAATTCCAGCAGGACGTCGGGTCACTCGGCAAGCTCTGGGTGCGGTCGACGCAAGGCAAAGTGGTGCCGCTGAGCGCAGTCGCGAAGTTCAACATTGGCGTTGGACCGGTGACGGTGAATCACTCGGGCCAATTGCCCTCCGTCACCATCTCCTTCGACCTGGCGCCCGGGGTGTCGCTCGGCGCCGCGCTCGCCGATGTCGAGAAGGAGGCAAAGGAGATCCTGCCCGCGACCGTCGTCGGCAGCTTCGCCGGCACCGCCCAGGCGTTCCTGTCCACGCAGCAGGGGCTCATCGTCCTCCTCATCCTCGCTGTCTTCGTCATCTACATCATCCTCGGCGTACTGTACGAGAGCTTCATCCATCCGATCACGATTCTCTCCGGCCTGCCGTTCGCGGCGTTCGGCGCGCTCGTCACGCTGATGATCTTCCGTCTCGACCTCGACGTCTATGGCTTCGTCGGCATGATCATGCTCATCGGCATCGTGGAGAAGAACGCGATCATGATGATCGACTTCGCGCTCGACGTGCAGCGGAAGGAAAACCGTCAGCCCGCGGTGGCGATCGTCGAGGCGGCGAGCGTCCGCTTCCGCCCGATCATGATGACGACCATGGCCGCACTCATGGGTGCGTTGCCCATCGCTATCGGCTGGGGCGCCGGTGCGGCAAGCCGCCGTCCCCTCGGTGTCGCGGTCGTCGGCGGTCTGGCGTTCTCGCAGCTGGTGACGCTGTACGTGACGCCGGTGTTCTACACGTACCTCGACGAAGCGCAGAGCTGGGTGGGACGCAAGGGCTGGCGCCGGAATCAGGCTGTTGCTCCCGAGATGGCACCGTCAGCCGGTGATTGATTCACCTTCGTGCTCCAGCTCGTCGCTCACGCCGCGCCGTCAGCCGTCCGCCGCGAGAGATCGGATTTCTTGTCCGCTCGCCGATACCGGGCGAACGCAGTCCACGTGCCGAATAGCCACACGAGGCCGATCAGGAACCCGCCGATCATGTCGGTTGGCCAGTGCACCGACAGATACACCCGCGAGTACGCCGTCAGCAGGATCACCACCACCGTGACCGCGTACGGCCAGCGCCACCCGAAAATACGCTGGAGGATCAACGACGCGGTGAAGTACAGCGCCGTGGTGAGGATCAGGTGCCCGCTGGGGTACGACGCCCATGTCCACATGCCCCGCAACGGAAACAGCGCCGGGCGGGGACGGTCCAGCAGGTACTTCATCGTTGGATTGAGGGAGAGCGACCCGACTGACACCAACACGAGCTGCACCGCGATCAACCGGTGATGATATCGCAGCCACAGTACCAGTGCCACGACGATCATCAGCGGCAACATCGTCAGGTTGGTGCCCAGATAGGGCACTGCGAGCATCAACGTGTCGAGCAACGCAGGCAACGGACGGTCGTGGGTCCAGGTGAGCATGCCCCGCTCCCACGCCGCGCCGAGCTTCCAGGTGTTGGTGCGAGTGAGCAGATAGCCGAAGCCGACCCCCGTCAGCCACGCCGCGAGGTACGACGCACCTAGCTCGGCCGCCAACCGCACGCGCGGACGCATCCGGCGGGGCGACGTATCGAGGTCATTACCCAGCGGCTATTCTCCTCGACCGATCCAGCGGCGCACTTCGGCCACCACCGTGCGCGGCTCGACCGGCTTGGCGAGGTACGCCGTGAATCCCATCTGGAGCGCACGCTCGCGGTCGTCCGCCAGCGCGTGCGCGGTGAGTGCGATGATCGGGATGTCCTTCGTGGCGGGATCCTGGCGCAGGATGCGCGTCGCCTCCCAGCCGTCCATGCCGGGAATCGAGATGTCCATCAGGATCACGTCGGGCAGGGTGCTGCGCGCAAGCGCGACGGCCTGCACGCCGTCCTCCGCTTCCACCACGTCGTAGCCGACGTGGCGGAGCACGGTGGAGTAAATGATCCGGTTGTCCTCGTTGTCCTCCACGAGGAGTACCGTCTGGCCGAGTTTTTCTGAGGGTTCCACGCGACGGCGGAGAGGTGGGAGCAACGAAGCCGTGCCATCTATATGCAAAGCTACCGCCGTTCGTTGCGCCCGCCAATGATGAAATCAGCTCTCCCGACCGATCCGCGCCGCGCGCTCCAGCGCCGCGATCTTCTCCACACGACGCCGGTGACGCTCGGCGCCGGAGAAGGTGGCCCCCAGAAAATCCTTCAACAGGTCCGCTGCCAGCTCCTCCCCGATCACGCGGGCACCGAGACAGAGGATGTTCATGGCATCGTCTTCAACCCCCTGACGTGCCGAAAACGAGTCGTGACACATGCAGGCGCGAATGCCCGGGACCTTGTTCGCTGCGACCGCCGCACCCACGCCGCTCCCGCACACGAGCACTCCACGCTCGGCGCGTCCGCCCGTGATGGCTCGCGCCACTGCTTCGGCGACGTCCGGGTAATCGTCGCCGGGCACCATCGCCGCAGACCCCACGTCCACCAGTTCGTGGCCCAGGGTGGACAACGCCTCGAACACGCGAGCACGGAGCGGCCACCCCGCATGATCTGCCGCAAAGGCAACCTTCATTTGGCTTCCGAGGTGTGCGTCCACACGAGTCTCGAGACGTCGGCGATGAGTGACTGTGCCACCCTCTCGTCCGTAATGTTGCGCGTCAGCACCACGAGAACGTACGGCGCCCGACCGGCGGGATAGACGATCGCCGCGTCGTGAAGCGTCGCCGTGATGGAGCCCGTCTTGTGCGCCACCGGCGTTCCCTTCGGCACCCCGGCTGGGATTTCGTCGTTGAACTCCTGTCTGAGCAGTACCTGCTTCATCAGCCGCACGCTCTCCGGCTTGAGCGCCTCGCCGCCCTCGATACGCTCCAGCAGGACGGCCAGATCCGCCGACGTCGTGGTGTTGTTCCGGCCAGCCGCGAAGGCCTTGCCGTCCTCGACGCCGCGCAGCACGCGAATGTGCGTCGCACCCAGTTCATGCGCGGTCGCATTGGCCTGCTCCGCGCCCACCACGGCAATGAGGGCATTGGTCGCCAGGTTGCTCGAACGTACGATCATTCGCTCCATCAGCTCGCGCACCGGTACCCGCGCGCCGACGCGAGCATACACCGACGAGTCGCTGTCCTCCCCGGCGCTCAGCGAATACGGCGAGCCGTCGACGATGGAGTGAAATCGATTGACCAGCAGGACGCCCTGATCGAGGGAAATCCGCCCCGCCTCCACCGAACGCAGCACCTCGAGCATCACCGGGATCTTCATGGTGCTCGCCGCGTGGAAGTCCACGTCGGCCTTGATGTCCATC
Source organism: Gemmatimonadales bacterium (assembly GCA_038319955.1). Classification (GTDB taxonomy): domain Bacteria; phylum Gemmatimonadota; class Gemmatimonadetes; order Gemmatimonadales; family Gemmatimonadaceae; genus AG11. The sequence continues at coordinate 15,944 of JBBQDT010000019.1, forward strand.
ACCTCGCCGCTCCCCAGATCCCGGAAGCTGACCGCGACCTCGGCGCCCGGCACCGACTGGATGCGTTGCTCCACCTGCTGCCGGAGCAAATCGGTATGGGCTCCCTGCGCCGCTGCAACAACTGGACTGCAGATGGGCCACGCCAGCGTGATGGCCGTCACGATCCGGAGGAATTTCATGAGGCCGAATATAGAGCCCACCTCACGGTACGAAAGCGCGCCTCGCGTTGCGTTTCATCCGTTCGCTCGTTATGACGACGGAGCGACGGAGCTCCATCCTTCCCGACATCACTCGTGATGGCAGCGATGACGCCTGACCAATCAGCGCACAACGACCGCGCTTCCACGTCTGTCGCCAAGCAGGAGCGCCTCCGCTTTTCCACGTTTTCACTCGATCGCACGCCGTCCGGGAATGTGACCTGCCGGGTCACCCTCGAATTCGGACCGGGCGAACAGGTGACGGGCGTGGTCACAGGGCAGGCGAGTCCCGCCGGCGACACCCGCCTGGGCGCCGAGGCCGCAATCCGCGCGCTCGAAACGTTCACCGACCGATCGCTCACCTTCGAGCTGATTGGCGTGAAAGTCGTCCGCGCCTTCGACGCGAACGTCGTCATCACGTCCATCATGCAGCATGGCGACGCGGGTCCCGATCGCCTGCTCGGCTGCTATCTCGCGGAGGGTGACCTGGTGCGAGGCGCCGCGCTCTCCGTGCTCAATGCCACGAATCGCGTACTGGGCACGTATTTCCTCACTCGCTAGTATCCGGTAGGTAGCCCCCCGCCCGCCGCATCCCTCCCTTACGGGCGCAGTTCACCGGAGACTCCGTTGAAGCACAGCCTTCCGATCCTCGGCACGATCGTCCTTGGCCTGTCGGCGATCGTGCCGGCGGACGCACGCGCCCAGTCGGCCGACAGCATGACGCGGCCGCTCGCGATTCCAGCAGGGCATGCAGCCGGTCCTGCAACCGTCCGTGTGGAGAGCGCCGCTGTCTCCTCCGTGGATGTGGCGCGCCGAACTGTCGAGCTCTTTGCGGATTCGCTCACGGCGATGCCGGTTGCCGCCGCCCGGCAGGTTTCCCTCGCCGAGCCCACGTGGGACATGGACGTACGCTCCTACGAATCCCAGGAGCGCGTGGCACACTACGTGGAGTTGTTTACCGGTCGCTCCAAGGAGCGCATTCGCGATCGCCTCGAGCGTGGAACGCGCTACGAGCCGATGATCCGCGCCAAGATGAAAGCGGGCGGCGTTCCGGAGGACATGTATTACCTGGCCCTCGTCGAGAGCGGCTTCGACAACAACGCCTATTCGCGCGCTGCCGCGGTGGGCATGTGGCAGTTCATGACATCCACCGCGAAGGGGATGGGCATGCGCGTCGACTGGTGGGTGGACGAGCGCCGCGATCCCGTCAGGTCGACGTCCGCCGCGGTGCGGTTCATCAAGGGGCTGCGCGACCAATTCGGCTCACTCTACCTCGCGGCAGCCGCGTACAACGGCGGTCCTGGTCGCGTGGCGCGTGGCATCACCCGCTACGCCGACGACCTCGAGAACACCCAGGGGGAGGACGCATTCTTCGTCCTGGCCGAGAAGGACTATCTCAAGAACGAGACGCGAGAATACGTGCCGCAGCTGATCGCCGCGGCGTTGGTCGCGAAGGAGCCGGCGCGCTACGGCATGGAGCTCCACCCGCGCGAGCCGTACGCGTACGACTCCGCATCGGTCCCGGGGAGCACCCCGCTGGCGGCCATCGCCAAGGCGGCGGGCACGACGATCTCCACGATGATCGAGCTCAATCCGCAACTGCTCCGCGGCATGACCCCGCCGCGCGACAACTACCAGGTCCGCATCCCCACGGGAAGCGCCATCACCTTCGACTCCGCCTTCGCGCAGCTTCCACGAGCCGATCGGATTGCGACAACCGTCGTCGAGTCGAAGAAGGGCGACACGGCCGAACGCCTGGCGCATGCGCACGGGATCTCGGAATCGGCGGTCGTCGGCTTCAACCCCAAGCTTCGACGGCTGAAGAGCGGTCGCCTGGCGCCTGGCCAACCGATCCTGATCCCGACTGCCGCAGTGGCGGCGGCCGCGCTGAGCGTTCCCGATCCGTCCATCGAGAAGTATCCGGGCAGCACCAAGACGATGAAGGTGCACGCCGTGAAAAAGGGCGAGACCGTCGGCGCCATCGCGAAGAAGTACGGCACCAGCTCCGATCGCATCATGAAGCTCAATGGCCTCAGGAAGCCGATGATCTTTCCGGGTCAGAGCCTGATCGTCTCGGGCTCATCAGCCAAGCCCGCCAAGTCGAAGGCGTCCACCGCGAAGCTGTCTTCGTCTCGGAAGCGTCGCACCAGCTGACCGAACGCGCAGCCCAAGAACACCACCCGAGGGAATAATAGATCGAGGGGCTGACTTCCAGATCGGAAGCCAGCCCCTCGGTTCATTACCAGCGAAAACAGAGCTATTCGATGATACCCTTCCCGCGAAGTCCCTTCGTGAGAATGCGATCGTAGCCATTCGACGGATTGTCTCCCGCCGCACGCGACTTGGCGACTGCCGCCGGTCCGCGATTGTACACCAGCAGGGCCGTCTTCATGTTGCCGTCGTACTCGTCCACCAGACCGCGCAGGTAGCGAAAGCCGATGCGGAGGTTGGTGCTCGGGTTGTAGAGCTTCTGAACCGTGATGTCCTTCTGATAGAACCTGGCAGTAGACGGCATGAGCTGCGTCAGGCCTACTGCGCCCACCGGGCTCGTCGCTCGAGTGTTGAAGTCGCTCTCGAGCTTGACCAGCCGGAACGCTAATTCCGGATCGATCCCTTCGGCCTGTGCGACATCCACAATAGTGCCCGAAAGCCGTGCGTCGATGCCATACCGGGTGGAGTAGCTGATGATCCTGTTCGCCCGGTCCAGCTGCGTCCGGGCCAGTTCCAGTTCACCACGTGCAGAGTCGAGCTGTGTAGCGAGCGTGCGGTCGGTGCTGAGATCGATGCGAAACGGCGAATGAGTCGTAACCAGTGCTGCTTCCGCATCGGTCGCCGCAGGTTTGCGATTCCCGACGATGAAGCCCACCGCGGCGAAGAACGAGAGCGCGAGAACCGTCTGCTTGATCCGGTTTCGTCGCCTCTGCCCATCCCCACGATGCACGTACGTGCCTCGTAAAGTCTTCATAAGTTGAACCCCTATAAAGGGTTACGTCCAGTTGTCCAGCTTGCTGCTTCCGACACGTTAAGGCCGTTCGCCAACACCATCAAGCCTTGCGTATTCGCCGCCTTGTCCACCCGTTTTCCGGGCCAACGATATATCGCCGATCGTCATCGACCGGTCCATCGCCTTCGCCATGTCGTACACAGTCAGCAGTGCGACGCTCACCGCCGTCAGTGCTTCCATCTCCACGCCAGTCTTGCCCGTGGTCCGTGCTATCGCTTCCACGCGCACCCCGGGCAGGCTCGCGTCCGCTGTGAGGTTGACGGCGACATCCGTCAAGCTGATCGGGTGGCAGAGCGGAATGAGATCCGACGTCCGCTTGGCCGCCATGATCCCCGCCAATCGCGCGACGCCCAGCACGTCGCCTTTGGCCAGTGCATTCGCGACGATCGCCGCGAGGGTGGCCGGCGCCATCGCGATCGAGCCGGTCGCGCGCGCCATCCGCTGCGTGTCCGCCTTCCCGCTCACGTCCACCATCCGCGCCGTACCGTCGTCGGCGACGTGCGAGAGCCGTCCCGTGTCTCCGCTCATGTCATCAGCCGTTCGAGTTGTCGCATCAACTGACTCGTAATGAGTTGCGGATTGACCAGCTTGGCCGCCCGTTCCTTGGCTCGCTCCACCTCGTCCATGGCCATCGCCGCGCCCCGCGCGGCCGGAGCATTGCCCCGTTCGGACGCCGCACGCGCGCGTTCGTGGAGCAGGGTGGTGAGCGCCTCGAGTGCCGTGCTGAACGCGCCACGCGCTTTGCTCGAGCCCTGGGCGAGCGCCGTGCGCATCTGCTCCTGCCTGTCACGGTTGGAAGCGGCATCGAGGATCCGGCGCGCGCGCGAGATCGCCGCCGCCCACTCGGCTCCCGCGACCAGCGAGCCCGGCGCACCATTCGCCAACCGGCGCTGCTCCGCGAGCTTCTTCGGACCGCCCGCCGTCGCAATCGCCGCCTGCATCGCCGGCTCGGCGAGGACGGCGTCGACGTCGGCGGCGCCCATGCTCGGAACCCGGATCGCCACGACGCGCGAGCGGATCGTCGGGATGAGGGCGCCCGGCTCGCTGGTGGTGAGAATGATGGTGGCCTTCGCGGGCGGTTCCTCGAGCAGTTTGAGGAACGCCCCCGCCGCCTCCTCCGACCCCTCCTGAAGCACCATTCGCTCGGCCTCTCCAAGGATGTAGACCTTGCGAGCGGCCATCGCCGGCGCCATCGAGGCGGAGTGGATGATTGCCCGAATGGTCGAGATGTAGAGACCTTCTTCGGGAGCCGGAGGCGCATAGACTCCGGTCTGCGTTCGCTCGCCGATGGCCTCGCGGAAATCGTCCGCGATCTTTGCCGGCGTCATATCGCCCGCCTTGGGCCGCGGGCGCGGAAAGTACCAGTGGATGTCGGGGTGCGTCCCCGCCAGCGCATAGCGGCAGTGCTGGCACGCACCGCACGGACGAGGTTCGGGGCCGGTGCACAGCAGGCGCTGGCCGAGCCAGAGCGCCAGTCGCTGCTTGCCGACACCGGATGGCCCGTGAAGCATGAGCGAACCGGGCAGCGCGTCGCGGCGAATGGCGTCGTCGAAACGGGCGCGGAGCACGGAATGACCGTGAAGGGGGAGGAGGGGCACAGCGAGAAGGTTGCGTGGTTGAACGCCCGATCGGTAGGTCTCGAGAACGTCATCCTCGGCATGGTTCATGACAGTCGTTGTCGCCCGTACATCAGAGGCGGGAGGCTTCCTATGAGCTCGGGACTGAAAGGACGGAGAATCGCCATCCTGGCGACGGACGGGGTGGAGCAAGTGGAACTCGAGGCACCGCGCAAGGCGCTGGACGCTGCAGGGGCGGTGACCCATCTCATCGCGCCCAAGGGCGAGTCGATCCAGGCGATGAACCACGATGAGAAGGGCGCGCGACTTCCCGTGGACCGGCTCCTCTCGGACGTGCGGCCCAGCGACTACGATGCGCTCGTCCTGCCCGGAGGGGTGAGCAATCCCGACAAGCTGCGCACCGACGAGAAGGCGGTGCAGTTCGTCCGCGAATTCATGCTCGCCGACAAGCCGGTGGCAGCGATCTGCCACGGACCGTGGATGCTGGTGGAGGCTGGTGCGGTCGCCGGCCGAACGTTGACCTCATGGCCGTCACTCAAGACGGACATCACCAACGCCGGGGGAGCGTGGGTGGACGAGACGGTGCGCGTAGACGACGGGCTGATCACGAGCCGAAAGCCGGAGGACCTGCCGAAGTTCTGTGCGACGATCGTCCGTGAGTTCGAGTCGCGGATCGAGGATCGCCGAATGGACTCGATCAGCGAGCAGAGCTTTCCTGCGAGCGATCCACCACCGGGCCCGAGCGCGATCGGCGGAGAGGGAGCGGCGGACAGTCCCTGAGTTGCAAGCGCAGGAGGAGTTTGACGGATGACACACACACCATCGCGCCGAGGCTCGAAACGCGGGGGCAGGATTTGAACGGATTGGACGGAAGGAGCAGGATTTGAAAATCTTGCGACCGGTTTAAGGGTCAGTCATGCTTTGTAGCATAAAGCACTTGACAACCGTGTGCACTCTCGACATTCTCCCGCCATGACGCGCGTCCTCCCGCTTCGACCAACCGAACCGCCCGAGATGCATGCTCGGGCGATGGACAATCTGCGCTACATCAGGCAGACCATGGAAGCCGCCGCAACGTTCACGGCGGTCTCCGGCTGGGGGATGGTTGTCACGGGCGCCACGGCTGTCGTCGCCGCACTGCTGGCTGGCACCACGCAGAGTCCAACGCGTTGGCTCTTCATCTGGCTCTGCGAGGCATGCCTCTCCGTCGCCATTTCGGTGTATACCATGGCGCTCAAGGCACGCGCGGCCAAGCTGCCGCTCTGGTCGGAGCCGGCGCGCAAGATCGTGTTCAGCTTTGCGCCGCCGATGCTCGTCGGCGCGCTCCTCACACTCCTGTTCTTCGAGCGCGGCCTGCTCGCGCTGCTGCCTGGCGTATGGATGCTGCTGTACGGGGTGGGGGTCGTCGCGGCCGGAACGTTCTCCGTTCGCATCGTTCCCGTCATGGGCATCGCGTTCATGATGGTCGGCACCGTTGCGCTGTTCGCACCGGCCGCCTGGATGACGGCGTGCATGGTAGCGGGGTTCGGCGGACTTCATCTCCTGTTCGGCGTGTTGATCGCCCGGAGGCATGGTGGCTAAGCACAGCGCAGCAAGCCGGCGAACCGCCATCGAGAAGGTCGACCCGCCGGTTGCCAAGCAGGCGCTCCGGTCGGTGGACGGTGGCGGAACCGCGGGTGCCGACAAGTCGGGTGAGGGTGCGCTCGCACTCGACCGGCTCATCCACGAACGACTACGTCTCGGCATCGTGAGCGCCCTCGCAGTCAACGAATCGCTGACGTTCAACGAGGTGAAGCGTCTCTTGCAGACAACCGACGGGAACCAGAGCGTCCACGCGCGCAGGCACGAGGATGCTGAATACGTCACCTGCACCAAGTCGTTCGAAGGACGCATGCCGAAGACGGAATACCGACTCACTGCCACCGGCCGCCGCGCGCTCGAGCGCTATCTGGACCACATGGAGGCGCTCATCCGCGCCACCCGGGAACGCTGACGGACTTATGGCCACGTCCCGACATTCCGGACCCGCCTCGCACGCGAATTTCGCCGGCCCGCATCTCGCCATCATCATGGACGGGAACGGCCGCTGGGCCACCGCGCATGGCCTCTCCCGCTCGGCTGGCCACGAGGCTGGCCTGCGCACGGCTCGCGATATCGTCGAAGCTGCCGTGCGTGAGGGTGTGGGTACTCTCACCCTGTACGCATTCTCATCGGACAACTGGAAGCGCCCCTCGGCGGAAGTGACTGCGCTGATGCGCCTCTTTCGCCGTGCGCTCATCGGAGAGGCGAAGCGCTGCCTCCAGAACGGCGTCCGCCTCACGATCCTGGGGCGCCGCGACCGGCTGCCGTCGTCACTGCGGCACACCATCGATCAGGTGGAATCGCTCACAGCCTCGGGCGCGCGAATGCACCTCCGCGTGGCGGTGGACTATTCGGCGCGGGATGCAATGATGCGTGCGGCGGCCGCGATGCGTGGAGAGATCACCACGCGCGATGGATTCACCGAATTGCTGGCGCGGGTCGATCACGACGCCATGCCCGCTTGCGACGTGGACCTCGTGGTGCGCACGGGTGGCGAGCAGCGCCTCAGCGACTTCCTGCTGTGGGAGTGCGCCTACGCTGAGCTTCTCTTCGTTCAGAAGATGTGGCCGGAGTTCGACGCCGAGGATTTGGCAGAGGCGCTCGCGGACTTCCGGAGCCGGAACCGCCGTTTCGGGCTCGCGCCCGAGCAGGTGGCGTCGTAGTTCCTTGAGCCATCAGGAGTTGGGCGCGCTAATGACCTATGGCATGCGCGCCGATACTCAATCGCGACCCACTCTTGTCGCGAACTCCAGATGCCTCAGCCGCCACGCACACTCGTTGTCGATACTGACAGCGAGCGCGCCATCGCCCTTCGACAACTGCTCGGTGTGTCGGGCTTCGACGCCTCGCATGCCGTCGGCGTCGCCGGCGGCATCGCCGCGCTTCAGCAGACTCCCGCCGACGTCATCATCGTGGTCGGTCGAGAGGTGGGCGACGTTGCGGCACTGATCTCCGAGGCGGACGACGCGCTGGTGGTGGTGCGACTGGAGCGATCGACCGGACTGGTATGGCCGGCGCGAAGTTGGGGGGTGTACGAACTCGTCGACATCGACGCGAGCCCTGATACGCTGATCGCGGTGGTCGATCGCGCAGCGCGCGAGGCGAGCATGCGCCGCGATCTCGCACTGCTGCGGTCGCGGATGGCGGAGGGCGATGCGGCGACGCTCATCGGGCGGTCCGCGCCCATGTTGCGCGTTCGCGAGCTGGTCGGTCGGGCGGCAGCCTCACAGCGCACTGTGCTCATCTCCGGCGAACCCGGCGTCGGCAAGGACACCGCGGCGCGACTCATCCACGATCTCTCGGATCGTGCCGCACGACCCTACCTGCTGGTGCGATGCTCGGAGGCGAGCGCCGATGCCCTCGAGCAGGAGCTGTTCGGCATCGCGCGATCGTCGCGGTCGCTGGGCCGCGTTGGCCTGCTCGAAACGGCACGCGGCGGCACGGTCGTCCTCGACGACTGCACCGCGTTGACGCCGAGTCTCCGCGCGCGTATCGCGCACGCGATCATCAATCGCGCTGCACCGCGAGTGGGCGGCGAGGATCAGATGTCGCTCGATGTGCGATTCATCCTGATGGCGCGCGACTCGGCTTCTGACACCGGATGGTCGCTCCAGCCAGACCAGTTGCTGGCCGGGGTGTCGGTCGATCGCATCATCGTCCCCCCGCTCCGCGAACGCCGCAGCGACATTCCGCTGCTGGTGCAGCACTTTCGCGCTCGGCTCGCGGCGGACCACGGTGTCGACCATTCGGCCGCCCCCGCGAATTCGATCATGACGCTGATGGCCCAGCAGTGGCCGGGCAATGTGCGCGAGCTCGAGCACCGCGTGGAGCGCGAACTGTACGGCATCGACGAGACGCTGCCGGTGGCGGCGTCGGGTCAGTCGCCCTCCAGCTTTACCGTCCCGCTGGCCGCGCCATGGACGCTCGAGAAGCTCGAGCGGCGTTACATCGAACATGTCCTGGCACAGGTGGAGGGCAACCAGAGTCGCGCGGCTGAGCGGCTTGGGATCGACCGCCGCACGTTGTATCGAAAGCTGAAGGACTACCGCGACGAGCAAATGGAGCTGAGTCAGGCGGGCTAGTTGGTGCGTCCCGGGACGATGCGCGTTGACATGCGCTCCGGATGCAACCAAGTTCGCGCAAAACAAGACCCGGATGGTCTCGCTTCGATGCAACCGGATGCGAACGTCTTTTCAGTGGAGGGAGAGCCGTACAGCTGGCGGGATGTCATCCTGTCGGCCGTGCTGCGAGGCGACTGGCGAGCCGCCGAACGACGCGCGCGACAAGGCGCGGCGTGCGCTCGGCTCGCGGAGGCGAGCGGCGCAGGGTTACCGACCGGGGCGCTCGAGGCGGCGGGCAGTGAATTCCGCTACGCGCATGATCTCGTTACGGCGCAGAGCATGGAGGAGTGGCTCGCGCGCAATGGCGTCACGGTGCAGGAGTGGACGGCATGTCTCCGCCGCAACCTTCTCAGGGCGCGACACTCCGGTAACATCGAGGAGCCGGTGCGCACCTATCCGATCTCGCACGAAGACGCCGTGCGACTCACCCTCGTCGATGCGGTGTGTTCGTCAGAACTCGCGACATGGGCGCACGCCCTTGCCGAGCGAGCCGCGGCGCACGCCTACCTACAGGGCGGCGTGGCGCCCGCGAGTGCCGATGTCGCGCAAGCAGGATCGCCCGAACCCGTGGATAGCTCGGCGCTGACAGTACTCTGGGGCGACGACCCCACGCTACTCGCCGCTGCCGTGCGCCGGCTCCGGCGGCTCGACGAATCGCTGCAGGGATTCCGCACCACGCTGGTCACCGAACGTGCCGTGCAGGACTACATCAGCACGCGCCAACTTGACTGGGTGCGCTTCGACTGCCGCGTGATGGCGTTTCCCAACGCGGGCATGGCGGCGGAGGCTGCGCTGATGCTGCGGGAGGATGGTGAGCGCTTCACGAGCGTCTACCAGGTGGCCCACACCGAGCCGCGTGCCGCACAGTTCTTTCTCGACCAGATCGAAGAGGCCATGCGCGACCACTTCCTTGGCTCACGGCCGGGCGATCTCATCGGGCCGGTGCACGTCGACAACGAGTTCGTGCTGTACCAAGTAGAGGAGAAGGTGCTGCCGACCATCCGCGACGCCGATGTCCGTCGTCGCGCCGAGGATGGGGTGTTGAGCACCGCACTGGACCAGCAGCTCGAGCGTCGCGTCAAGTGGCGGGTGGCGAAGTGACGTCATGACGATGGCGCCAGAGCTTCGCGTCGCGGGTCTCGACCAACCCTCGGAGAACGGGCAGTCGTCGGCTTCATTGTCACCCGAGCTGCGCGAGATGCTGACCGGCCTGCCGATTCTCCGCTACCTGCCGGACGGCGTGCGTGAACGCATCATCGAGCGGTTCGAACCGATGTCGTTCACCTTCGGAACGCCGATCGTGCGAGAGGGAGATCCGGCCGACGCGTTGTACCTGATCGTGTCGGGTCGGGCACGCGTGATCAAGAACGCGGCACGTGATGGCACGACCAATGGCGAGTTGTCGCTCGGCGTACTGAAGTCCGGCGACACCTTTGGCGAGATCGGGTTGCTGGAGCAGACGACGCGCACGCTCACGGTGCGCGCAAGCGGCGAGGTCGACACGCTACGACTCGATCGTGACGTGTTCGAGGTATTGCTGCGAGAGCGACCGGAGCTCAGGCAGTACTTCGAGCTGCAGGTGTCGCATCGGCGCCTCAGCAACTTCTTCAAGGAGTTCACGGCGTTCGCGAAGTTGCCGGCGCCTGCGCTCGGTGAATTGCTCGCGGATCTCGATCGGACGACAGTGCGGGCGGGCGACCTGGTGATTCGCGAAGGTGAGCCCTCCGGCCCGATGTACATCGTCGAGGAAGGGCGGCTGCGCGTGTTCGTCGAGGAAGACGGCCGGCGCAAGTACATCGCGTACTACCGAAAGGGCGACTTCTTCGGCGAGCTCTCCATCTTCAAGGGTGCGCCCCGTGCCGCGAGCGTCGAGGCCGTGTCGGAGTGCACGCTCTCCGCACTGCGGCAGGATACCTTCAGCCGCCTGTTGCACACGTATCCGGAATTCCGTGCGCGCATCGAGGAGCGGATAGCGCAGTACGACTACAAGAACGTCGCACGCGTTCCGCTCGACTTCGCCGAAGAGTCACTGCCCGCCGAGCTCCGCGCGAGCGTGCAAGTGAGCGCGGACCAGGTCGACGCGCCGGATGCGCCGCGTGGCGGCCCCGCCGAGCAACCGCGCGAGCCGTTCGAGTCGGACGAGGGCTTCTTCAAGAAGAAGTCGACGCGCATTCGTCGCTTTCCACTCGTCTATCAGATCGATGAGATGGACTGCGGCGCGGCCTGCGTGGCAATGGTCTGCCGGCACTTTGGCCGCGCGGTGAGCTTGTCGCGCATTCGTCAGCTCGTGCACACGAGTCTCGACGGAACGAGTCTGCGCGCGCTGTGTCTTGCCGCGTCCGAGCTCGGACTCGCTGCGCGTTCGGTGAAGGCCTCGCCACGCAACTTCGAGCAGATGCCTCTGCCGGCGATCATCCATTGGGAAGGCAACCACTGGGTGGTGCTCTACCACGTGAGCGCAACGCACGCCTGGCTGGTGGATCCGGCCTTCGGCCACGCGAAGGTCACGCGCGCCGAGCTGCTCGAGAAGTGGACGGGCTACGCGGCGCTGTTCGACTACACGGAAGCATTCGAGAGCGCGCCTGTTGCGCAGGCGGGACTCGCGTGGCTGTGGCCGTTCTTCCGTCCGCACCTGCCACTGATGCTCAAGGCGCTGGCGCTCGCCGCCATCGTGAGTGGATTGCAGATGGTCTTGCCCATCTTCACGCAGGTCATCGTCGACCGCGTGGTCGTCGATCAGGATCGCGGGCTGCTCGGCCTGTTGATCTTCGGCATGCTCGGCGTGCTGGTGTTCATGACGGCGGCCACGCTCGTGCAGCGCTATCTGATGAGCTTTGCCGCAGTGCGCATCGATTCGGCGACGCTGGATCATCTCACGCGCCGGTTGCTCGCGCTGCCGATGAGCTATTTCGCGACGCGGCGCACGGGCGACATCCAGCGACGACTCGAAGGGATGAAGCAGGTGCGCGAGTTTCTCGTGCAGCAGGGTGTGGGCGCGCTGTCCGCCGCCGTGCAGCTCGTCATCACGCTCACGGTGATGATGGTCTACAGCCCGCGGCTCACGCTCGTCTTTCTCGCGACGGCGCCGCTGTACGGCGCGCTGATGTACTACTCGGCGAAGTTCCTGCGTCCGCTGCTCGACAAGCTCGAAGACGCGTACGGCAAGTACCACTCGCACCAGATCGACGCGATCAAGGGCATCGAAACCGTCAAGTCGATGGCCGCGGAGGGAACGTTTCGCGAGCTGATGCTCGGCCAGTTCAATGCCGTCTCGCGCCGCCGCTTCAATGCCGACTTCACGATGATGTCGTACGACGGCGTCGTGCACATGGTGACATTTCTCTCCGTCGCACTGTTCCTGTTCGTCGGCGCGCGCCTGGTGATGGATGGCCAGCTCACCATCGGTGGTCTGGTGGCGTTCAACTCACTCGTCGCGCTGGCGAATGCGCCGATCGTCAACCTGTTGTCGACGTGGGATGGCCTGCAGGTGGCGCAGCTGCTGTTGAATCGCCTGAACGACGTATTCGAGCCGGAGCCCGAACAGGGGAACGACCGCTCCAAGCTGATTTCCGTACGTTCGCTCGAAGGTCGCGTGAGCTTCCAGAACATGGGCTTCCGCTACGGGGGTCCCGAGTCCGCGTCGATTCTCGAGAACATTTCGCTCGACGTGCCGGCGGGCAAGATGGTGGCGATCATCGGGCGCAGCGGCTCTGGCAAGACGACGCTCATCAAGTGTCTCGCCGGGCTGCTCGAGCCCACGGACGGCACGATTCGCTACGACGGCGTCGATCTCAAGACACTCAACTATCGCGACCTCCGACGCCAGGTGGGGTTCGTGCTGCAGGAGAACTATCTCTTCAACGATACCATCGCCCGGAACATCGCCTTCGGCGATAACGAGCCGGACATGGACGCGGTGATCTGGGCATCACGCATTGCCAACGCGCACGAGTTCGTGGAGCGACTGCCGCTTGGCTATGAGACGAAGGTCGGCGAGTCCGGTCTCGCGATTTCCGGTGGCCAGCGCCAACGCGTCGCCATTGCCCGCGCGGTCTATCACCGACCGCCCATTCTGGTGTTCGATGAGGCAACGAGCGCGCTGGACACCGAGAGCGAGCGTGCCGTGAAGGACAACCTCGCGCAACTGCTTGCCGGGCGAACGTCGTTCGTCATCGCGCACCGGCTCACGACCGTTCGCGATGCCGACCTGATCGTCGTGCTCGAGAAGGGACGACTCGCCGAGCAGGGCACGCATGAGGAGTTGATGAAGCACCAGGGTCTCTACTACTACCTGGTGAGCCAGCAGCTGGGGATGTGAGCGCATGACGACGCCATTCCGTCCCGATCTCGACGTGGATCCACCGTTTCTCGACGACTCGCCGCCACACTGGGCCGCGCGCGGGTTGTCGACCGTGATGATCGCGCTGTTCGTCGTGTTGGTCCTCACGGCGATCATCGTCACCATTCCCGAGACGGTGACCGGCGCGTTCGTCCTCGTACCCGCACGGGGCGCGGATCCGGTGCGCACGCCGCGCGAGGGCACTGTCGCCGAGGTGCTCGTGAGTGAAGGGCAGACGGTGGCGCAGGGGGCGACGCTGTTCGTGATTCGGTCGCAGGCCGTCGGCGACCGCATGGCCGACATGCGTGGCGTCGAGATGCAGAGCACCGGATTACAGGCACGGCTGGCCAACATGAATGCTGAGTACGAGAGTCAGCGCCGCGCCGACGCCCTGGAGAGCACGCGGCTGACCACCCGCGCTGCATCGCTCGAGCGCATCGCGACCCTGAAGAAGAAGCAGCTCGTCGTCACGCGCGACATGGCCGAACGTTCCAGGCGTGGGCAGCAGTCAGGGGCCGTCGGTGGCTGGGAGGTGGATCGGCTCAGCCTCGAGGCCGACCAACTCGCGGCCGATGTCGAGACGGTGACGGCAGAGCGCGACGAAGCGCGCGCGGCGCTGGCGAAACTGCGACAGGATGCGGCAACGCGAGAGGTGCAACATCGCGAGCTACTGCGGTCGCTGCAGCAGGACGGGGAGATCGCGCGTGTGCGCGTCGAGTTGATGAGGCGGCAGCCGGCCGGCGTGCAGGGCGATCTCGTCGTGACGGCGCCGTGTACCGGGATGTTGCTGCGCATGATGGTGGGCAACGCCGGAGCCGTCGTGCAGGCGGGCGATCCGCTCGGCGAAATCGCCTGTGCGGGCGAGCGGCTGCAAGTCGAGATGACGCTCGGTCAGCAGGATGTCTCCCGTGTGCGCGTGGGGCAGGGCGCGAAGCTGTTGTATGATGCGTTTCCCTATCAGCGGTTCGGTGCGCGGTCGGGACGCGTGCGATGGGTGGGTCCGGCATCGGCGGGGCGTGCGATGGCCACACCGACATCGGCCGCGGAGGGCGTGTTTCGCGCGCTCATCGATGCGCGAGACAGCACGATTGCCGTACGCGGTGAGGCACGTCCGTTGCTCGTCGGCATGCGGGGCCTGGCACGTGTCGTCACCGGACGACGCTCGTTGATCAGTTATGCGTTCGAGCCGATTCGAGCGCTGAAAGAAAACTTCTCGGGTGCGCCGACTGCGGCGCCCGCGGCGCCGCCGAAGACCTCGGGAAGTAGACCGTCACCTGTGACGCGACCCGCCTCATGATGCAGTCCCATACGCTGGACCAATTCACCACCGAGGACGACGCGATGCGCCGCTGCCTCGAGCTGGCGCGTGTAGCGGCGCGCACGGACATCCCCGTGCTCATCCTCGGTGAGTCGGGCACGGGAAAGACGATGCTCGCGCGTGCCATACACATGTCGTCGTCGCGCGCGAGCGCTGCATTCGCGTCGTTCAACGCCGCCGCACTGAGCGACACGCTCCTCGACAGCCAGCTTTTCGGTCACGAGAAGGGCGCGTTTACCGGCGCGACGAAACGCGTGCTCGGCAAGTTCGAGCAGGCGCATGGTGGCACGCTGTTCATCGATGAGATCGCGGACATGACGTCGGCGGCCCAGGCGAAGATCCTTCGCGCGGTGGAATACGGCGAGTTCGAGCGGCTCGGCTCCGAGACACTCCAGGTCGCCGACGTGCGCCTCATCTCGGCGACGCATCTGCCGATTCGTCGGTTCATGGAGAGCGATCACTTTCGTCGCGACCTGTTCTATCGCATCCGCGGACTGTCGATCACCGTCCCGCCATTGCGCGAGCGTCCGACCGATTTGCGCGCGCTCATCGGCACCGAGATCGCGAAGGCGGCTCACGCGCAACACAAGCCGATCGTCGGGCTGAGCCGCCAGGCGGCAGCGATGCTGTTCGACCACCGGTGGCCGGGCAACCTGCGCGAGCTGCAACGCATCGTACACACCGCCGTTGCGATGACGACGGGTGACGTCATCTATCCGGAGTCGCTGCTCCTCGAGCCTGAAGCCGCGTCGCGTTCCGAATCGGACGTCGGGCGGCCGTCGGCGCCTGTAGCGCGCGCGGTGGTTCCCACTGCGGACCGTCGTCCCGATTCCAGGACGGACCTTTCACTGCGGAAGGTGGAGGAGCGGCACATCCTCGAGGTGCTGTCGCAAATGGACGGATGCAAGCGACGGACGGCGCGCGCGCTTGGCGTCTCGCGTTCGACACTCGATCGAAAGCTCGTGTCGTTCAGCGCGGAGAAAGCGGGGAAAGGAGCAATGTCTGCTGCCGTGCAATCGACAGCCGAGCGTCGCGTGTACAGCCCCGGGTCGTGACCATGTTTCGAACGGCAACCATCCGGCGGCCCCGAAACAGGACCACTCCCACCGTCGAATGACTGGTCCAGAATGCGTAAGTCGCACAGTCGCAACGTGTTTGGAAGGACCCATTTAATGGTGTGCGACTTGCTTTCGACGTCGAAGCGCGTTCTGAGGATCACCTCCGATCACGGTGCGACGATGTCGCGGAAGTCATGAGAGACAAGCACGGAGAGCCGGAGCCACGTCATCCGACTGACGGCGCAGACGTCGAGGGGCGTGACGACGACGTCATTCGCATCGAAGATCTCGCACCACGCGGGAATGTCAGCGGCGGCCGCAAGATTCTGCTCGGTGAAGTGCTCACTCCGATGAGCAACCCGCGAATCGTCCCTGAGTCGTAGAACGCGACCACGGTATCGAATCGCCGCACTGCGTCGCGCTTCGATACTCGGCAGGGCTGAGCGGCATGGCACGAGCAACGACGGTAAGACTCTGCGGCACATCGCGTTGACGCGTGTTGACATCGAGTGTCCCGACCGGGTTCACGAATTGCTTTTGTCGATCGCGGATTCCCACTCCAGCCCACGTGGGATCCACTGCTGCCCATTCGTTCTCACTGTGGCAGGTGCGCATGCCGACCGAGAAACCAAAATCGCCTCCTCCAGCAAAACGGCAAAGCGTATCGCTGCAGGACCTTCCCGCCCAGCCGGTAGACGAAAAGGAGGCGAAAGGCGTGAAGGGTGGAACGCCGGGCGAAGCCGGTGGCAGGTCAACGGGCACCATGATCCAGCAATAGCCCCCAACACCGAGGCATCATTATGGCGGACGACAAGAAGACACCGACCCAGGCCCCTCGCGACGGCAAGACGGAAAAGGTGACGGACCTGCCCACTCGCGACGCAAGTGGCAAGGACGAGCAGGTGAAGGGCGGCAGGATGCCGCTCAAGCCGAAGCACTGAGTGATCCGCAGTTGCGCCATCGCATCCGCGCGGTGTGAATCAGGCCCCCCAACACGCAGGTGACGCGGTCCGAACGGTGGTGATACAGGCTGACAGGTCCGTCGGTGTGGGGGCGCCAGGCGAGGGTCGCCTGGCGCTTCCGCGCTGAGGCACGGTCGTCGCCGCCCCCTCGCGAATGCTGCTGATCCTCTCTGCGCCCGACGACACGCATTCCCATGCGGTCGAGCGGATCCTCGCACGACGTGGCGTAAGCGTCGTGCACTGGGACCAGGCGGGCTTCCTGAATGCGACACGGTGTCGCTTCGCTATGACGCCAGCGGACTGCGCACGAGGTCTCTCATCAAGGGCGACGAGGCAATCGATCTCTCGCAGGTCTCCACGACCTATGTCCGCCGTCACCCGCATCCGGCCATTCGCCGGCCGGCGAATGATCCACGGACGCGAAGGTACATCGAGACCGAGGCGCGCTCCCTCCTCGGCGCGGCCGCCGAATTGAACGAATGCGGCAGGATTCCAGGCCCGATCCCGCATCATCAGGCCGCTCGTCGATCTATGCCTCTTTACTGAGGCGGTGAAGCGATGGTCGATCGAGCCAGCAGCGGAGCACACGCAGCGCGCGCTCGATGCCTTCCGGATGTCGCGCAGCGTGCTCTCGGCACGCGAGACACTGGCGTGGATGGAAGCGAATTGCCTCACCGAGGAGCGGTTCGACCAGATGGTGCGAGGTCAGGCTGCGGGCTTCGCGCTGCGCGATCACGTGGCCGGCGCGCAGAGTCTGGATGCGTATTGGGACTCTCATCCCGGTGCGTTCGCCGTCGCGCATGTCGTGCGCCTCCGGGTGCGCGATCGACAGCGCGCGGCAGCTCTCGCAGCTGAAATGCGCGACGGGGCGGACTTCTACGCGATCCTCGAGCGAGAATTCATAGCCCGCCGGTTGGTGGCGCTACCGCATCGCCAGCTCGAAGTGGTGCGCCGTGGTCAGTTGCCGTCGGCGGATGCGGACGCAGTCTTCGCCTCAACGGTTGGCGCCGTTGCAGGCCCGTTCGAAACTGGCGGTGTTTTCGACCTCATGCGGATCATTCGCCACGAGGTCGCTGATCTCGCTGATGCCGAGACGCGCACTGCGGTGAGCAATGCGGTCTTCGACGCCTGGCTCGCCCAGCAACGTCACTCGGCGAATATCGAGTGGTTCTGGGGGCTCCATCTTGATGTACCGCTCTGAGACCATGGTCTCGAATCGCATGCAAGTTGTCACACTCCCGGGCCGCTTGCCCAATGGCCGTGCCGCAGCGCGTTCTCGTCGTAACCTGTTCGTCGACAGACAGTTGCGCGGCGCTGACGCAGTCACCGTTACACTGGCTCGCGGCCTGCTTCCGCACCAGTCGTGCAACCGATCATCCTTGCTCGATGAGACGACGATGACCGATGCAAACGCCGATGCACCATGGCTCGGCGCGTAAGGCTCCCCACTCCGAGGTGATCAGCATGGCGACTCCAAACGAGAAGGAAATTCAGACCCCGATTAGCGACCTCCCAGACAGAAAGGATAAAGACGCGAGCAGGATTGCCGCCGAAATCGCGGAAAACGTGAAGGGCGGGAGGATGACAAGGGGAGGGGATGACGACCTCGACGATCTGGAAGTCGAGAGATAGGAGCTTCCTTCGCGCAGTGGATCCCTGGACGCGCGGCAGGCTTGCAGTAGAACGAATCACCCAGAGGTTTTCCATGACGATCGACCCGAAAACACCGTCGAGCACTCCGGCGCCGGGCAAGAAGGCGGACCAGATCAACGACCTTCCGCCGAAGAAGCTATCGCGCCAGGACGAGGACAATACCAAGGGCGGGCGACGCGGCCCAGGCACGCAGACGGAGGACGAGATCTACATCGGCTAGAGAACAACTCGACTGAAGCCCCCCAACACGAGGAACATCATGGCGGATGACAAGAAGGCACCGGCACCGGCCCCCCACGACGACAAGACGGAGAAGGTGACGGACCTGCCGACGCGCGACGGCAGCAGCAAGGACGACCAGGTCAAAGGCGGAGCGTTGCCGATGAGGAGGCGCTGACTGGAATGATCGACAAACCGAACAAGCCAACTGAGCCGCGGAAGACGGACGAAATCAAGGATCTTCCGCCGAAAGCGTTGTCACCTGACGACGAGGAGAAGACGAAGGGTGGACGCCGCGGCCCCGGCACGCAGACGGAAGACGATATCTACGTCGGCTAGCACGTCCTACCGGTAAAATCGCGCGGAGCGTCAGGCGAGGGTGGCCTGGCGCTCCGCGTCGCAGTCGATCCTGGTTCCGTCAGCTCTTCATGAGGCGAACGGTACCCGAGCCGGACTCGATTTTGATCCGACCCTTGCCGGATCCGATCGTGCCACGAAGCGCGCGACGCTCCACGCGCGACATCCTGACCTCGAAGTCTGTGTCGATGCCACCGCTCCCCGTCTCGATGTCGACGGTCGCACTCGTGCTGGCGGGCATCCGCAGCGTGACCCCTCCTGATCCTGCCTCGATGGACACGTCGTCTGGCGGTGACAGCAACTCGATGTCGCTGCCGCCGCTGCCCGTCTCGAGATGTAGCGTCGGCGTCTTCACGCCGGACAGGCGGACGCCACCCGACCCGACGTCGGCGACGAACTCGGTCACGTCAATCGAGCGGCCGCGGAGCGAGCCCGAGCCGACGTCCATGGTGAGGGTTCCGCCGCGAACGCCATCGAGTGTCGTGCCGCCAGAGCCGTTATCGATGCGGAGGTCGCCTGTCATGTCCGTCACCTCCACACCGCCCGATCCCGCGTCCAGCGAGAGCGAGCCGCGCATCCGCGATACGCGCGTATGCGAGGCCGAGATGGCGACGTCGAGGATGCCGTCGACGTTGTCGATGGTCGTCTCGCCGATACCCTGCCGCAGGAACAGACGCTTGCCCTTCGGCACCATGACGCGGAGGTCCGCGTGTGCATCGAGTCCGCCGCTGCGACTGCTCACCTCTATCCGCCTGCGGTCGCGATCATGCCCACTGTCGCTGAAGGTGCCGTCGTCGGAGATGGTGAACGTCGAGCGTCCCATCCATCCCATGTCCGAGTAGTAGATGTGGTCCTCAGGATACTGGACGCGCAGCGCCATACGACCTCGAATGTCGCCCGTCTGGAGCTTGAGTTTCCCAGCGTCGCGGCCGCCGCGCGTCACTTCGACGATCACGCGATCGCCAGACCCTCCTTCGACGCGCAGCTTGCCGACGAGGTTGTAGATCGCGATCTCTGGCCCTTCGAGGGTGATGCGCTCCGGCTGCTGCGCGGCCAGCGAGAGTGGAACGGCGAAGTAGAGCGCGGCGTGGGTGAAACGCATGGTGGGCCTCGGTGAGCTGTGCGTGCGATCGCGAGTGGTCGCGTCCAGTTGCGACAGTCGAGTGGGACGGGAGGTTTGAACCCCCGTCTCGAGTGTCTCGTACGGCTGGCGCGCCCTGGAAGGTTCACGGCACTGTACGAACCGGCGGTTGAGCAACGACGAGATACGCGCGATCGACCTGTATCTGCGGACGCTGCGGCCGAGCTGATGCGAGGCGACCTAGGCGCCTGCGTCTTTCGCCACGAGTTGCCGTTCGAGGTCGCGAATGCCGGCCTCGAGCTGGCGCACGCGCGGCGGCCTGACCAGCGCCGCGAGCGCGTCGGCCATTCCACTCTCGAACACTCGATATTCCAGGGCGACGCGCACGCAGGTGCGATCATCCTCGGGGCTGAACCGCAGCACTCCGGTCGTCGCGAGCGGCGATCCTGGCGTGTTCTGCCATCCGATGACCGAGTTGGTCACGAACTTCGTCGTCACCGCGTCCCATTCGATCTCACCGCCGCTCGGTGTGGTCGCACACCAGTGCGAGCGTCCATCACCCGTGTCGCGCACCTCGCGCAGTGTGCCGATCAACTGCGGGAAATTCTCGAAGTCGGCGCAGTAGCGAAACACCTCCTCAACCGGGCGATCGACGACGAAGGTAAAGCGCACCGTGCCCGATCGCCGCTTTGTGCCGGCCTTCCGCAGCGCATTTGCGATGGGGCGATGGGCGGCGACCCCGAGTAGGGTCAACCCGGCCAAAAGGGCAATCGGACGAGCCCGCCCGTTTTCGCGCGGACGCGCGCCGAGCAGGATGCCGCCGCCAACCGCGGCCAGCAGGGACGTGAACGACGATCCGGTCAAATGGGGCGGATCCAGCGATGGGGCGAGCGCAGCGCGGTACGGCATGGCAGTCTCCCGAGCAAGGGAAGTGCCGCTCGCGCCCAGGTCGGAGACGTCACAGCTCGCGCGCCGCGCGCTGGACGACTTCGAGTGCGTGCTGCGCCGTTGCGCCGCTGGCGGCGAGATGGCCCATCTTCCGACCGGCTCGCGCACCGGACTTTCCATAGAGGAACAATCGAGTTCCGGGAACGGCGAGCGCGCGCTCGAGGCGGGGCGTGCGCCCGTCTGTCCACAGATCGCCGAAGAGGTTGACGATCGCCGACGGCCGCACCGGCGACACGGCACCCAGTGGCAGGTCGCACACACTTCGCACGAGTTGCTCGAACTGGCTCGTCGGGCATGCCAGCTCGGACGCGTGATACGAGTTGTGCGGCCGCGGTGCGAGCTCATTCACGAGAAGACGCCCGTCCGTGAGCAGAAACATCTCGACGGCGAGAATGCCCTCGAGCGACAATGCGTGTGCGATGTCCAGCGCGAGACGCTCGGCGTCACGGGTGACGTCGGGTGGCAGCTCGCCGGGCAACACGCTCCACGCGAGGACCTGTCGCTCGTGATGATTCACGGCGGGTGGATAGACCACCGTTTCCCCCGAGCTGCGACGCGCCACCATCACGCTCAGCTCGAGCGCGAGCGGCAATGCCTGCTCGGCGACCGACGTCCGCATGCCGAGTGCCGAGAATGCGACTGCGATATCGCTGTTTGTGTCGAGCCGAAGTTGGCTGCGTCCGTCGTACCCACCTTCGCACGCCTTCACGAAGAGATCGGGGCCGAGTGTGCGCGTCGCGTCCGCCAGCGCGTCGGCTGTCGCCACGACGGCATACGGCCCGATCGGAATCCCCTGGTTGGCGAGCCAATCCTTCTGTCGCGCTCGGTCCTGCACGATGCGGAGAATCGCCGCGCCGGGCCGCACTGGCGCATGTGCCATGGCCGCTTCCAGTGCCGCGGGGGCGATCTGCTCGATCTCGATGGTGATCACGTCGCATTCTCGAGCAAGCTGCTCCGCACCCGCTGGGTCGTCGAACGCGGCGACGACCACGCGATCGGCAACGGGCTTCGCCGCACAGTCCGGGTTGGGATCGAGCACCTGTACGCCATAGCCCAGCGATCGCGCGGCGAGGGCGGTCATCCGCCCGAGCTGACCGCCGCCAAGAATGCCGATGGTCGCCGGCGGCAGGATGGCCATCAGCGGGGAGGAGCCGAGACGTCAGTGTCTGCCATGACGGCAGCGGTGCGATCGGCGCGCCACTGACGCAGTCGTTCGCGCAGCTCGGGGCGAGATCCGGCGAGGATGGCCGCCGCGAGCAGCGCGGCGTTGGCCGCACCTGGCTCACCGATCGCGAGCGTACCGACTGGTACGCCCTTGGGCATCTGGACGATGGACAGCAGTGCATCGACGCCGTTGAGCTGCGTGGCCGGCATGGGGACGCCCAGCACGGGGAGAATCGTGGAGGCGGCGACCATGCCAGGAAGGTGTGCTGCGCCTCCCGCGGCGGCGATGATGACCTCGAGTCCGCGCGATTCCGCCGAGCGCGCATACTCGAACATCCAGTCCGGCGTGCGATGTGCCGATACTATTTTTATCTCATGGGCAACATCCAGATGGGCGAGGAGCTGGGCGGCCACGGACATCACGCGCAGGTCGCTGCGGCTCCCCATGATCACGCCCACGAGGGGTTGCTGTGTGGACGTTGACTGATCGGATCCCATTCGCGATGCGGGCGAGAGTCTGCGGTGTGACGGCGCGCGAAAGATAGCGCGCTGCCCGAGGTGAAAGCCACCATCGCGCGTCTCGCAATCGCTTGCATCACGACATGCCGCTATCATACTTCCAGTCGGGCGACGAAGCCCCAGCCCTCCGCACTT
>JBBQDT010000020.1:0-38453 GCA_038319955.1 Gemmatimonadales bacterium
GCCCCGTCGTCGTTCACGCACCGACGATCAATGGTGCGTGCACCACCATCGAAACGCATCCGGAATGCCGACCTCCGGACGCATCGACGGATTCCATCCCAGCTCGCGGCGCGCCCGCTCCGACGTGAATGGATTGTCGCGCGACAGGAAGTCGAGTGACGCCGACGTCACCGCATTGAACTGGCTGCCGAGGAACAGCGGGGCGATCAGCTTGAACGACGCGAGTGCACCCTTCGCCACCGCGAACGGAATGCGGACCGCGCGAAGCCTGACGTCCATGCCCAGGCCAGCCAACCGAAAAAACTCCGCGACAGTGACGTCGTAGTCGTTGGCGAGATTGTACGCCCGCCCGCCCGCGGCCTCCGTCGCCGCGGCGCGCACGATGCCATCGGCGACATTCTCGGCGTGCACGATGGCGAGCGTCGTACCGCCATCGCCGACGAGCGGCGAGAAGCCGCGCTGGAGCAACTTCGCCATGCGCGGCACGAACTGGCGGTCGTGACGCCCATACACCACGTCGGGCCGCACCGCCGTCGCCCACACGCGCCCGTCGCGATGCGCTTGCAGCACCAATTGCTCCGACTCTCGCTTCGATCGCGCATAGAACGCGTCATCGGGAATGGGAGCGAGCGCAGTCTCCTCGCTCGTGCGCACGCCTGCCTCGCCGTATCGCGCGCTGTTGCCGTACACGGCGACGCTGCTCACGTGCACGAGGCGCGCCTTCGCACCCGCGGCTGCGACGATTGCGTTGCGCGTGCCGTCGATGTTCGGGCGCCTGAACGATTCCCATCCGCCACGCGGGGTGACCGCTGCCGCCGCGTGAACGAGTACATCGCAACCCCGTGCCGCGCCCGCGAAGCTCGTCGGCTCGAGGATGTCGCCAGCGACGAGCTGGACACCGATGTGCGTGAGTGCGCCGGCATGCGTGGGATCACGCACCAGTGCGCGAACCTGCCATCCGTCCTTGCAGAGCCGCTGTGCGACATGCGTGCCGACCAGCCCCGTGGCGCCGGTGACGAGCGCGGTGGGCACGCTCAGCTGGCGTCGAAGGGCAATGCGCCGACGTCCACGCGCCGATCGCTGAAGCTTCCGTCGGTTGCGCCCTCCACCGGCCAACGCGCGATGAGCGATGCGCCCACCGCCACCTCACGACGAATCATCGCCAGCGCGATGCCGCCGAGGCGCGGCGACCGAACCGCGGTGCGAACGTCGCCGACCTGCTGGCCGGCTTCGTCATGCAGCGTCGCACCTGCCGGCGGCGCATCCAGACCCGCCGCGCGGATGCCGCGCAGGTGCTTGTTGACGTGTCCTCGGAAGTGAATGCGCGCCACCGTCTCCTGACCCACGTAGCAGCCCTTCGTGTAGGAGATGGCGTGGAGCTCGTCGAAATTGGCTTCCTGCGGTATGGTGGTATCGTCGATGTCGAGACCCCATTCGGGACGTCCTGCCTCCACGCGCGCGATCTCCCACGCCTCGAGTCCGGCGGGTACTGCGCCGCTCGCGGCCGCGCCTTCCCACAGCGCGTCGAACCGATCTGCACCGACGAACAGCTCGAAGCCCTCCATGCCCAGCTCGGGCGAGTTCACCACGAGCACCTTGTGTCCATCGAGCTCCACGGTCACGTGCGCGTACGGCGCGAGCGCGGTGAGGGCGGGCGCCTGTACGCCGGTGAGCGCGGACACGACGTGGCGGGCATTCGCGCCGAAGATGCCGAGGGCGCGAAGCGTGGCGCTCTCGTCGACGTGCGACGCAATGCGAGGATTCACGAACTTCTTCACCATCGCGGCCCACGCGTGCGCCGCGCGTGGCGGCGCGTCCACCAGCACGCTGCCCTCCTCGATGAACACGCGCACGTCGGCGACGATCTTGCCCTTCGCCGTGAGCGCTGCCGCGTAACAGCCCTGGCCGGGTGCCAGTCCCGCGACGTCATTCGTCACGAGGCCGGCGATCATCTCGCTCGCCTTGTCGCCATTCACGCGCATCCGTCCGCGATGGGTGCGATCGAACAGCGCGGCGCGCGTCTGCAGCGCCTCGTACTCCGCCGCCACGCTGCCATAGGCGAGCACGACGCTGCGACCGCCAATGGTGGCACTAGGCGCGTGATTGGCGCTCATCCGCGACGCTCCAGGGTCGAGATGCCGCTGAGCCGAATGAGGTCCTCGATGGTCGCCCCGTCGATCGCGGCGAGTGCGCCATCGGCGTCGATCGCGACGTGTGCAGGCGCATTGACAGCGATGGTGCGCACTCCCGCGTCGCGAGCCGCGCGCAACGCGGGCGCCGCCGAGGCCAGCGCGACCATCCGCTCGCGCTTTACGGGCCGCAGGCGCGCCAGGTGTGCAATGACGCGTTCCACCGCCGCGACCCCATCGAGCGCATCGTCCGCACTGACGATGGTGGTGACGGCGCCATCGAGGCCAGCGAGTCGCAGCACGAACTCGGTCTCCGCGCGCGTCGCCGACGTGATGATGGCGAGCCGTGACGCGACCTGAATGAGCTCGACGAAGGCGCGGGCACCTGGCAAGAGCACCAGCCCCTTGCCGATGCGTTCGGCAAAGGCGCGCGTCGCGCGCAGCGCAACGAGATCGGAGAGCGCAGGGTCGGATCCGAGCGCTTCGTACTCCACGCCCTCTTCGGCCAACGCGCGCAACAACGCCTCACGACGCGCGACGGTAGTGTCGGCGAGCACGCCTTCCCATTCGAGCAGGACCGCATCTAGCATGACGTTAAGTAAGCCGCAGTCCGTAGGGCGCGCCATGGGCGCATCTGCACGCCACGCGACTCAGCGATCGGCCGCCCCATACGAAGCGTCGAGCAGGTCCACCGGGTGTACCGCACGCGCCGTCATGCCCGCCTGATGCATGCCTGCGCCAATCTGCATGAGACAGCCCGGATTACCGGTTGCCACGAGCGGTGCGCGCGTCTCGGCGATGTACGCGAGCTTCGGCACGAGCACGCGATTGCTCACGTCGGGCTCGACGAGATTGTAGATGCCAGCGCTGCCGCAGCACTGTTCGCTGGCCGTCAGCGGAATGAGCGTGAGGCCAGGCACCGCCGCGAGCACCTGCAGCGGCGGCGTCGCGATACGCTGCGCATGGAGCAGGTGGCAGGGCGCGTCGTACGTGACGGTGAGCGGCAAGGCACCACCCGGCTTGGGCCCAGCCGCGGCGAGCAGCTCGCTGACGTCGCGCACGCGATCCGCGATGGCCACGGCGCGCGCGTGCCACGCGGGATCATCGGCGAGAATGTGACCGTACTCTTTCATCATCGCGCCGCAGCCTGCCGCGTTCACCGCGATCACGTCGGCGCCTGACCGCTCGAATGCCTCGACGTTCGCGCGCGCGAGTGCGCGCGCCGCCTTCGCATCACCCGCATGCGCGTGCAGCGCACCGCAGCAGCGTTGGCCCGAGGTGGCGACGATGGTATAGTCGTTCGCCGCGAGCGTGCGCTCCGTCGCGCGGTTGGTTTCGCTGAACAGGCCCTCCATGACGCAGCCGGTGAGGATGCTCGCTGTCCCGCGGGAACCATCGGACTTCGGGACGTACGCCCTCCTCTCGAGCGGCGACCGTGTCGACTCCAGCATCGCCATCGAGAAGCCCAGTCGTCCCGGCAGTCGCGCGAGCAGCGTCGAGAGCCGCAGCGCACGTGTGATGCGCCCACCGAGCATCGCGAGACGCATGAGCGATGGTCGCGCGAATGCGAAGAGGATGGCCCGAGCGATGAACGGATTGGGACGCTCGGCCGTCAGCGTCGCGCGCGTCGCCTCGAGCAACTGACCGTACGGAACGCCGGACGGACACGCCGTCTCGCACGCGCGACAGCCCAGACACTGGTCGATGTGCGTACGCACGTCGCGGTCGTCGAGTGGCAGCGTGCCCTCGACCATCGCACGCATCAACACGATGCGGCCACGCGGACTGTCGTTCTCGTCCTCGAGCGCCAGGTAGGTGGGACATGCCTGCAGGCAGAACCCGCAGTGGACGCACGCATCGATACCAGCGCGTGCGGCGCCGAGCGGTGTATCGGGAATGACGCACTGCATCGGGGAGGGAAGGCTGCCACTCATGCGATGTCGAGGATGCCGGGGTTCATGATCCCATCTGGATCGAAGGCACGATGAACGCGACCCACGAGCATGGCGGACGACTGTTTGTGAGCGGACGGCGTCCAGAGCGATGCGGGCATCCGCTCGCCCACGATTGTGCTCGTCGCGGCGAGTTCACGGATGCCGTCACGGATCACCCTCACTTCCTCCGGATCGTTCGTCGAAGGCAGCACGCAGCGCACCACGCCGCGTGAGACGGTCGCGTGCGCATAGCCGCCAGCGCGTTCCGCGAACTCGACCGCACGCGGCCACAGCTCGCCAATGCGCGACGGCCGCGTGCTGGCGCGCAGCGTGATTGTGCCGGTCGGCTCCACGCTCGACAACGTGCTCCATGTCTCGGCGTCCCGTGTTGTCGCGATTCCGAGCGCTGTCACGGCGTCGCCTGCCGCACGCACGAACGCCGCATTGCCACCGAGTCGCACGAGGAGACACAAGCCACCGAGCGACAGCCGAGCCGACAGTGCGGGCGAGAGCAGCTCGGCAGCGAGCGGCGTGTAGTCGCTCTGCCGCAGCCAGCTCCACGCCGTACCCGCGCTGTCGACCTCCACCGCCAGGGTGCGATCGTCCTCGGGCCGCGCGCGAAGCCGCACGGTGATTTCCGTGAGCGCGCCCAACGTGCCCCACGCGCCGGTGACGAGTCGCACGAGGTCGAAGCCCGCGACATTCTTCACCACACGACCGCCTGCGCGCACGACATCACCGGTGCCGCTGACGAATTCGCAGCCGAGCACATGATCACGCGGAGTGCCATAAGCGGATGCAAGCGGACCCGCCGATGCCGTCGCGACGGTGCCGCCGAGCGTGCCGTCCGGCGAGCCGTGTGCATCGAGGGTGAGCCACTGCGCCTCCGCCGTCGTTGCGCGCGCGATCTCGGCCAGCGACGTTCCTGCGCGCGCCGTGAGCGTGAGGTCGCCCGGCTCGTAGCGCGTGATGCCGGTGAGATGCCCGAGCTCGAGACGATGGGTCGCATCGCATCGGCGACCAGCATCGAGCCACGTGCCTGCGCCCACGACGCGGAGCGGTGTGCCGGTGGCGCGCGCATGACGAACCTGATCCGCCACGACAGCGACGTCAGGTGAAACAGGCTGATCGCTCACGCGCGTCCGGTTCGTGCCCGTGCGGCGGGCGCGGCGTGCCACTCGCGACAGCTGTGCACCGGCACGACCTTTCCCGGATTCGAGCGGTGCTCCGGGTCGAACACATCGCGTAGCGTGCACATCGCGCCGAGTGTACCGGGCGTGAACAACGCCTCCATGTACGGAAGCTTGTCGAGGCCCACACCATGCTCGCCAGTGATCGTGCCACCGCTGTCGATGCAGGCCTGCATGATCTCGGTCATCGCGGAGTGGACGCGCGACGATTCGTCGGGGTCGTTCGCATTGTAGCCGATGTTCGGATGCAGGTTGCCGTCACCCGCGTGGAACACGTTGCAGACATGCACGCGATAGTGCGCACCGATGCGTTGAATGTCGGCGAGAATCGAGGGCAGTTTCGTCCGCGGCACCACGGCGTCCTGCACCACGAGATGCGACGACACGCGTCCCATGGCGCCGAAGGCCTTCTTGCGCCCCTGCCAGAGCCGCGCACGATCGGTCGGATCGGTGGCGACGCGCACGGCGCGCGCTTCCGCATCCCGGCAGAAGCCGGCCACGCGCTCCACGTCCACGTCGAGGCCTGCCGCGGCACCATCGAGCTCGATGAGGAGAATCGCTGCGGCGTCCGTGGGATAGCCCGCCGCGTAGATCGACGCTTCCACCGCCTGGATCGTCGCGGCGTCCATCATCTCCAGCGCCGCGGCAACGATGCCCGACGCGATGATCGCCGAGACGGCGTGAGCCGCGCCGTCGATCGAGTGGAAGTCGGCGAGCAGCGTGCGTATCGACTGCGGATTGCGCTCCAGCCGCACCGTCGCATCGAGCACCACCCCGAAGCAGCCTTCCGAGCCGATGAATGCGCCGAGCACGTCCAGTCCCGAATCCTCGCCGTCGGCATTGCCGAGCTGCACGATCTCGCCGTCGGGAAGGATGACCGTGAGCGCCAACACGTGATTCAGTGTCACGCCGTACTTGAGGCAGTGTGGTCCACCCGCATTCTCCGCGACGTTCCCGCCGATGGTGCACGCCGTCTGGCTCGACGGATCCGGCGCGTAGTGCAGGCCGAACGGCGTCGCCGCTGCGGTGAGCAGCGCGTTCACGACCCCCGGTTCCACCACCGCTCGCGCGTTGTCCGCATCGATGGAGATGATGCGCTTGAGACGATGGAGGCCGAGCAGCACGACGTCGTCGGCCAGTGCGCCTCCTGACAACCCGGTGCCAGCCCCACGCGCCACGAACGCCGTCTTCGTCTCGGCGAGCAACCGCACCACGGCGACTGCCTCGTCGCGCGAGCCGGGAAAGACGGCGACCGACGGCGTGACGTGATAGCCGGGCAGGCCATCCGATTCATACGTCCGCAGCTCACCGGGCCGTACGAGCACCCGCTTCTCACCGACGATCGCGGCGAGCCGCCCTGCGAGAGTCGGGTTCAGGGGCATATCACCTGGATGGCGTCGCGTTCGAGATGGTAGTCGAGCTTCTTGCCGAGAGCCACCAGCTCTCCGTCCACGGAAATGCGTCCCTCGTGGCGCAAGCTGATGGTGCATTTGTCCACCATGAAGCTGTCCAGCTCGGGCGTGTGCGCCGCAGACTTCACGCCGCGCGCCACCGCACTGAGCCCCATCGCCATGAGTCGCGCACGGGTCCTCCCCTTCACGATCATCACGTGCAAGCCGCGCTTGCCACCGGGAACACGCTTCCCGAGCAGGGGCAGCTTGAGCTCGCGTTCGTTGGTCCCGATGAAGACGATGGGCGTCACGTAGCTCCGCCGCTGCCCATCCACCTCGAGCTCCACCGTGATCATCCTGTACTGAAAGAGCACGCGCAACGCAGCGATGAAGGACGCGATGCGATAGCCGAACCGCGGCTCGAGGTACTCACGCACGCGGACGAAATGCACGTAGGCGCCGGCGCTGCTGGTGTTGAGGAAGACGCGCTCGTTCACCATGCCGACATCGGCAGGCTTCGGTGCACCTGACGCGGCGAGCGTCAATGCCTCGGCCGCGTCCACGGGAATCGCGAGATCCGTGGCGAAGTGGTTGAGCGTGCCGCCGGGAAGAATGGCGAGCTCGATGGCCGTCTTCTTGAGCGCCGAGGCTGCCGTCGCGATGGTGCCGTCGCCACCGGCAACGAGCAGGCGCGGCACCGCAGCCGTCACGAACTCCTGCAACGTGCTCTCGAGCTGGTCCGGTGTCACCTCATGCAGCTCGAATGCGTCGTTGCCGCTCACTGCGTCACGCGCCGCGTCCGCCGTGCCCGAAGCGGAATTCACGAGCGCGGGAATCTTTGCACCGGAGTTGGTCATCACAGATCGCTATGCGAAAGGCGGCGCCGCACGCCGGCAAGCCACTCGAGAAAGGTGCGAGAGTCCGGATGCGCTGGAAGCTCCACCGTAGCCTTGCGGTCCAGCTTGCCCCAGCCCTGCAGGCGCCCACTCAACGCTGCCGCAAATGACCGCACCACCACCCAGTACATCACCTGCCGGTATGCAAAGCGCTGAAGGAAGATCAACCACGTGAGCTGCTTGTCCTCCTCCGGCTCCATCAGGAACGCCAGCACCGCCGCCAACCAGTCAACGAGCAGGAACACCGCATAGTACGCGAACACCTTCTCGAGGTCCACGAGCGCGTACGTGAGCCGGTCGTCCACCATGTGGTTTCCGGCATTGATGTAGAATACCGAGACGATGCTGTAGAGAAACATGAAGTCGGCGATTGGCGAGATGGCCGGCAGCAGCAGCTGGAACAGGAAGACGTTGGGCAGCGCGATCCAGCCGAGCGATCCGTACTTCCGTCGGAAGAACGCATCGCGGTGCTTCCACGTGCACTGGAGCGTGCCGAACGACCAGCGGAACCGCTGCTTCGCGAGACCGCGCAGCGTGTCGGGCGCTTCCGTATAAGCCACCGCACCGTCCGCATACGCCACCGAATACCCGGCACGGCGCATCGCCAGCGTGAGGTCCTGATCTTCGGCGAGCGTGTCCTCCTGGAAGCCACCCACCTCGAGCACCACAGTGCGACGCCACGCACCCACGGCACCAGGCACTACCGTGATGCAGTCGAGCAGCGAGAAGGCACGCCGGTCGAGGTTCTGGCTGGTGACGTACTCGAGCGCCTGCCAGCGCGTCACGAGGTTGATACGATTACCGACCTTGGCGTTGCCCGCCACCGCCGCAACGTGTGGATCGCGCAACGGCTGAACGAGCTCGGCGACGGTATCGTCGTCGAACACGGTGTCCGCATCGAGCCCGATGACGATCTCGTGACGCGCCAGCGCGATGCCGAAATTCAGCGCACTCGCCTTGCCGCCATTGTCCTTGCGATACACCGTCACCTGCGGGTGCGTGGCGTACACTTCCTCGCAGATGAGCGCGGTGTCGTCCGCGGAGCCGTCGTCCACAACGACGATCTCCAGCGCCCCCTGGTACTTCTGGTGCAACAGCGACGTGATCGTCTGCACGATCACCTTCTCTTCGTTGAACGCCGGCACGATGACGCTCACACCGGGCGTGTACGTCACCGGCGCATTGCGGTCCTGGTGCTGCCTGAGCCGCTGCACGATGGCGAGCAGGCCGATGACGCCCAGGCGCGCGATGCCGAGCACCACGGCGACCGAAAAGATCCAGAACAGCGACACCTCGGTGACGCCGAGCAACAGGAAGCCGGCGCGCCGCACGAGGCGCGTCGCTTCGCTCGCGGGCGGCAGGGGCGGCATCGCATCAGCGCGCGTGATGCCCGCGAGCTCGCTCACGAGCACGATGGTGTCGCCGCGCGCCCGCAGCGAGTCGATGAGCGGGCCGATCGCGGCGACGGTGTTGTGGCGGTCGCCGCCCGAGTCGTGCAGCAGGATGACATTGCGCGCCGAGTCCTGCGCGAGTGCGTTGATGTCGTTCGGCAGCGCACGGCGCGACAGCACGAGCGTGATGATCGAGTCCCGCGGCAGTTCCTTCCAGTCCTCCGCGTCCACGTGCAGACCGATCGTCCAGTAGTTGCGACGCGAGGCGATGCCGACCGAGATCAACTCCGCATCCGTCGACGGTTCGGCGTCCCCGAAGTACGGCGGGCGGAAGAAGGCCACGCGCCGGTTGAGCACCGCTTCGATGAGCGATGCGGTGGCGTCGATCTCGATGCGGCTGCGCCGCTCCGTCGTGAGCGCCAGATTCGGATGCGTGTACGTGTGATTCCCGATCTCGTGGCCTTCGTCGTAGATGCGCTGCAGCAGCCGCTGGTGCGTGTCCACGTTCTGCCCGATGACGAAGAATGTCGCCTTCACTCCGCGCGAGCGGAGCGTGTCGAGAATCGGTGGTGTCCAGCGCGGGTCGGGGCCGTCGTCGAAGGTGAGCGCGACACGATGCCGATTGCGTGGCTGCCCGCCCGTGCGCGCGACGACATATGGCACCGGCACCTTCACCAGCGTTTCGCTGGTGATGTAGCCAGACTTGGCATCGAGCTGGATGTTGCGGCTGCCATCCGATGGAAACAGGCTGACCTGGAGGATCTCTCCCGTGCCGTCGAACTCGGCGTCGTAGCTGGGCCGCATGACCTTGAGGCTGTCCGGCGACAGCAGCGCGCCCTCGGTGTTGACGACGTTCCACAGCGATGGATCCTCGCCGCCGAGATGCCAGATGGCATGGCCGGCAACGCCGAGCGCGTGGCCAACGCGCATCTCGTTGTACGCCGTGACGGCGTCGAGGTACCAGAGTACGTGATCGGTGGAGTCCGATGACGTCCACTGCATGTACGGATTCAT
The DNA here is from genome assembly GCA_038319955.1 of Gemmatimonadales bacterium. Lineage (GTDB taxonomy): Bacteria > Gemmatimonadota > Gemmatimonadetes > Gemmatimonadales > Gemmatimonadaceae > AG11. The sequence goes on from JBBQDT010000020.1 coordinate 9,946, forward strand.
CGACACCGGGTCGAAGCGCGGCCTCGGCTGCGAGGGCCCGCGCGCTGCGCGCATCACTTCCTGGAAGTCGAAACCCTCCGCCTGATGCCTGGCGACGGCTTCCGCGTCATTCCAGTCGTAGCCCTGCGCGCCGATCATGAGGATCAGCTTGGACGGAGGCACCAGCCGCGCGAACCGCTCGGCTTGTGCGACGTAGAAGCTCTGGCTGGCGATCGGGCCCGGATCACCCCTCGCCCAGTGTTCGTCGAACAGCATCGGGAAGAGCTTGTCGTTCACCGCGCCAGCGTGCTGGATGTAGGCGTCGGGATCGCCCGCGGCGATGGCCTGCGTCGCCAGCTTGCCCATGGAGTGCATTGCGTCGTGCAACTCCTTCGCGAACGACAGCACCTGCGACTGCAGCGAGGCATCGAAGTTCTCGAGATCGAGCGTCGTGCCGGCGAGACCGTACGTCGTCACCGCTTCCTTCAACTGCCTGATGGCGTTGGCGCGCGCCACAGGGTTGGCGAGGAACCGGCGCACGACCTCGGGATCGAACTGGCCGGTCGCCGAATCCTTGCCCGGCTTGACCGTGTAGTTCGTGACCATCAGGAAGAGTGACGGGCGCGTCTCGACAGGCCGGCTCTTGAACAGCTCGACGACCTGCGGCTTGATGCGGAGCTGCAGCGTATCGGCATCGCCCGAGAAGAACCCCCATTCGCCGATCACCCAGTCGAGCTTGTCGAAGTTGCGCGTGAGCGATGCGAACGAGTTGTCGGCCCAGTTCACGAAGAAGCCAGCGACGATGGCATCGGCGAGCGGCGCACGGGCACCCGTGCCAATGTTGCCCGCAGGAATGATCGAGGGATTTCGCGATGTCGGATTCCCATACTTCCTCATCGTCGCGGCCAGCTTGCGACGATACGCCGTGCGAAGCCGATCCACCTTGGTGAACGCGCCGGGCTTGCCGGTGGTCGCGCGCGCGATGGGCAGGTTGTTCGCCGTCGCCAGCGGCAGCTCGGGCGGAATGGGCGGCGAGAGCATCAACGTGCCGACCAGCACCAGCGCGAGGACCGTCGTCGCGACGCCACCGGCGAGCGCCACGCGTCTGATGCGACGCCAGCGCTTGCCCGTGTAATCGATGAAGACTGGCGAGTGACGGCTGCGGTCGACCATGCAGGGAGCGCGGCGAGGATGCAGGCTGCGCGCGCCCGCGGGCGCAGGCGCAGCTCATCCTTAAGTTATCACGCGCTTCGCCGCTGTGCCCTGCGCAACGCTTGCGACAACGGCGTCGAGCATGCGGAGCTCGAACGGCTTCTGCAGCATAGGGCAGCTCGTGCGCTGCACGAAGCTCGCTGCCTCGCGCGAGGCCACGTCCCCGGTGCTGAAGACGAACCGACGCAGCATGTCCGGACGTTCGGTGGCCAGCCGGTCGTGCAGATCGATCCCCGAGAAGCCGGGCATCCGGAGATCCGAGATCACGACGCCGAAACGGTCGCCATGGCTCTCGATGAGCGCGAGGGCCGCCGCACCATCCGCCGCCTCCTCCACCACCCAGCCGCGTCGTTCGAAGTACCGGCGCAGCGCCGCGCGGATCGTCGGCTCGTCATCGATGATCAGGGCGACCTGTGGCGCCATGGCCGAAGCCGCGGCGAGAGTGCGCTGTTCCTCGATCGGTACGTCGTCCGGCGTCGAGTCCGCCGGGGCCTGTGGTGCCAATATTTCTTGCTCGGGAGACGTCATGAGCTTCGGGTCGATGCACGGAAGAATGACGGTGAACCGTGCGCCTCGTCCGGCAGACCTCGCATCCACGGTGATCCGGCCGCCGAACTGCTCGACGATTCCAAGCGTCACCGAGAGCCCGAGGCCGGTTCCTTCGCCCGTCTGCTTCGTTGTGAAGAACGGTTCGAATATGCGTGGCAACACCGCTTCCGGAATGCCCGGACCGGAATCTTCAACCGTGAGCGCGCAACCGTGCTCGCTCCCGAGCACCGCGAGCCACACATCGCCGCCACGTCCCGCGGCGTGGGCCGCATTCATCACGAGATTCGTCACGATCTGTTCCAGTCCACTGCGGTCGGACAACACGACGCAGGCATCTTCGCTTCCCTCCACGTGCAACGATACGCCAGCCGCCTCGAGAGGGGGGCGCAGGGCGCGGGCGGAGCTCGCCACCACGCTGCCCAGGAGGAGCGGTTCCGAGGTGATCTCGCGCTGCTGTACAGACGACAGCAGGTCGCGCACGATGGCGCGCGACCGCCGCGCCTGATCGCGAATGACGCTCAGCGCTTCGGCGTCTGCCGTGCTCCGGTCGTCGGACAGCAGGTCCTCTGCGAAATGCATGATCGACGACAGTGGGTTATTCAACTCGTGCGCAACACCACTGACGAGCTGGCCGATGGCGGCCAGCCGTTCGCTCAATCGCAGCGCGGTTTCCGTCGCCCGCAACGACGTCACGTCCTCGGCGTAGCCCTCCCAGAGCCACACCTCACCGCGATCGTCGCGGTGGGCATGCGCGCTCAGTCGGACCGTCACCAGCGAGCCGTTCGCGCGACGCCATTCCACTTCGAGTCCGCGTACGACGTCGTCCGCCTCGAGCGCGGCGAGGAGCTGGACGCGTGAACCAGCGTCGTTGTAGAGCTTCTCCGCTCCCGCCGCCTGCGACAGGCTCGTGGTGTTCGGATACCCGAGGAGCGACACCATTGCGGGATTGGTCGACACGAGCATGCCGCGGCGCGTCTCCCGGAAGATCGCCGCCGGCGCATTCTCGACGAAGGAGCGAAAGCTGGCCTCCGACGCCCGCAACGACGCGGCATCCCGCGCACTGGAGAGCGCAATGCTCGCCAGGTGGACAGCGGCGCGCGACAGCTCTCGTTCCCGCGCGGTCGCCGCCCGAGCCTCTCCGCAAAAACAGGCCAGGGCGCCAATGACCCGGCCGTCCGCGGCGCGCAGAGGAGTTGCCCATCCGCCGCGAATGCCGTTCGCGATCACGACCGCATGGATATCGGCCCACAGGGGATCCGTCGCCACATCTGGAGACACCACCGTTTCGCCGCGATGAATGGCGCTCGCCACCACCCCGCCAGTCGAACCCTGCGCGACCGCGATCTCCTCGAACGCGGTTTTGAACTCGAGCGGCAGCGAGGGTGCCGAAACGATGCGCGCGATCTGCCATTCCTCGTCGAGCTCGTAGACCGCACAGCGCAGCTCCGTGGCCTCGCCTTCCAGGACGCCCAGCAGCCGCCTCATCGTCTCGTGCGGCGGCGCGCCCGTCGCGATCAGCTCGAGGACGTGCCGCTGGCCCTGCAGGAACAGCTCCGTGCGTGCCCGCTCGGTGACGTCGCGAAGCCCCATGACGTACAGCGGTATCTCGTTCACCATTGCCCGGCCCACGCGTGCGTCGACGAGCACCTGCCGGCCGTCTGCACACACGGCGACACACCGCTCCGTATCCACCGACGGCGCCCTCGGTGCCGCGGTGCGGCCGAAGGCACGCAGACTCTCCGTGAGTGGCGCGTGCCATCGTTCGGCGAACAGCGTGAACACGGAGCGTCCAATGAGGGACTCGCGCGAGTACCCGAGGAGTCGCTCGACGGCGCCGTTCACCATCCTGATGGCGAAGTTTTCGTCGAGCGAGATGATGCCATCCGTCGATGCATCGAGGACGATCGCAAGGCGCTGGATCGCTTCGCGTTGCGCTGAGAGGCGACGAACGCGCGCATTGCGGTTGACGGCGTAGGCCGCGACGCAGCCCACCGCCAGCACCACGGCCAGGAAAGCGCCCTCGATCCCGAGCTCGGTCCAGAGGGGCACGACCGCGTCGCTATAGCGCACGCGCCGCACGATGCCCCAGCCGAGCGCACTGTCGAACCGCGTCGACGCGAGCGTGCTGTGACCCTCGAAGCTCATGAACACCCCGAAGGTGTCCACGCCCGCGAGCGCGAAAGCCGCCGGCGAAGTCGGCGACAGCCGCGGCTCCTTTTGGATGCACACGGCAATGGTTTGCTCGGGACATGCGCTGATGAGCACGGCGCCGTCGGCACCGCGCGTCGACAGAAGACTCATCGCGGCGTTGGGTCGGCCCGTCGCCCAGGGAGCAAATGCCGCCACGACGTCCGCGCGCAATACGACCGCCGCGGGACGCGCCCTGTTGCCCGCGACGGCGACGGAATCAGGGATTGGAACGGCGAACGACAGGAAGGCCGCGTGCGGCCCGAGGGGCAGGATCGCCGACTGGACCACATCGTTGCCCGTACGCGCCTCGCGGATGGCGGACCGCTCGGCGTCGAGGAGAGAGTCCTGGGTCGATCCGGCGAGGGTGTGGCCATTGGCATCGAGGACCCAGATGCCGACGAACTTTCCGCGGCGGAGCTCTGGTGCCAGCACTTGCGCGAAGGGCGCGACCTCTCCGTCGCGCACTTCGGCGCGCAACGACACACTCGCCGCCAGCGCCGCGGCATCAGCGCGTCGCTCGGCGACCCACTCGTCCACCGTGGATTGCGTGGTGAGGACGCCGCCCTCCAGCGCGGTGCGCCAGCGCGTGAGCATCTCGCGCTGGAGGTAGCGTACCCGCAGGAACACGCCCGAGCCGATGGCGAGGACGAGCAGAAGAAGGAGTGGAAAGGTGGTGCGGTCGCGTTTGCGAACAAGCGTTGGGCTCGACATCGCTACTCTTGACCATCGGCAGAAATGCGGCGTTTCTGAACAGCGCGCACAGGAAAAGAACAGGGCGGAGACTCTCGTCTCCGCCCTGTTCGCCTGCGTCAGGTAGTGCGCCAGCCGTCAGGCGGCCTGCCAGAACCCGGCAAGGGCACGTCCGTCGGGCGACTCGCGCAACTTCTCGAATGCGCGCTCGCGAATCTGCCGGATGCGCTCGCGGGTGACGCCCATGAGTGCTCCGATCTTCTCGAGCGTCATCGGCTCGCCGCTCTCGTCCAGCCCGTAATACAGGAACAGGATCTTTCGCTCGCGCGGCGTGAGGTATTTCCGGAACACGCGCTCGATGAACTCCTTCATGAGCTTGTAGTCCGTGGTGTCTTCGATCTCGGAGCCATCGACACCGGCGAATCGCTCGCCGAGTGTGGAGGCTTCGCGATCGGAGCGGTCTATTGGGGCATCGAGTGATACCTCAGTAGAACTCATCTGCTTGGCCGCGCGCACTGCCTCGGGGGTCTCCTCGAGGAGCCGTGAGATCTCGTTTTCGGTCGGGTCGCGCTTGAGGACCTGGGCAAGGATCGTCTCGGCGCGAGCGAGGCGAATGAGCTGCGAGTTCTGGTTGAGCGGGATTCGGACGCTACGCGTCTGCTCGGCGAGAGCCTTGAGGACGGCCTGTCGGACCCACCACACGGCGTACGAGATGAACTTGACGCCCTGATCCGGATCGAACTTGCGAACCGCCTTGAGGAGCCCCTCGTTGCCGATGGCGACCAGCTCACTGAGGTCGAGGCCGTGGCCCTGGTACTTCTTCACGTACGAGATGACGAATCGGAGATTCGCCGTGACGAGCCGCTCCGCGGCAGCTTCGTCGCCCTTCTGTGCCAGCCGCGCAAGCCGGCGCTCTTCGGCTGCATCACTGATCAGTGGCAGCTTTTGTATGTCCTGGAGGTACTGGTCGAAAGCTGTGGAGGGGGACGAACGGAAATAACCCTTGGACCTGGTCTCGGTCGCTTGCTCCATACACGCCCCTTACCTGTGCCGGAAGGTGGTCGGGCGTCTCCGGCTGCACAGAGCCGAGCGCCCGCGTGAGTCAGCAGGACGGCCAGAATAATGTCGGGGGAAAAACCCGTCAACAGTGAGTTTGCCAGAATGACCCGATTGACATATTTGTGATGCGGCTAAGTGCTGCAATGACAGCGGGTTGACGGTTACTCAAATAAATGGTACAGAATGACGGTTCTATTCGGTCATCCTGACTGTCTCGTTTCTGGTATTTGTTCTGAAGATGAGCTAAACGTAAGCGGGCGCGCTGGATAGCCCAGCGCGCCCGCTTCCGTCTGCCAACGCCTCACGTCGAGGGTGGATCCTTCATCTTGGTCCGGCCCGTCGCCATCAGGATGCCGATCCCGAGCAGGACGATGATGCCGACCGCGATCCACATCGTCGGGACATTGAGGAGAAAGGCGGCAATCCCCAACCCGACAATCAGGATGATGAAGCCGATGAGATAGGTGCCGAATGACGACATGGCGTAACGTCCGATGATGAGGTCGTCGGTTGAAGGAGCAAGGAGCACGCCGTATCAATCAGAGGCGCCGGCCGCTCGTCACCTCGTTCCAGAGCCGCCCAGTCGTCCGGTGAGGAGCGTGTCCTTCGACGCGCCGCGCGGCCGCGGTACGAGCACCGCCGTGCCTTTCTGGATACCGAACTGCCGTGCCTCGGCGCAGGTCGGCGTCCAGATGTCGAGGCGGTTGCCCTTGATTTTCCCACCCGTATCGTCGATGAGAAAGCGCCCGAAATATTTTCGGCCCACGTAGATCTCGAGGTACCGCGCAAGCGGAAACATCTTCGGATCCGACGCCACGATACCCTGTCGCACATAGCGGTCGCGGCGAGTCAGCCCCTTGAGGCAATACGCCGTGAGCTTCACCGGCACCGGATCACCGTATCGCAGCGGCATTCCGCGGTTGATGGCCCAGTCGGACGCCATGCCGCGCACCAGCGCGCCCTCGAGGCGAAGGTCCGCGTACACCACCGTCGGCACGAACAGCGTCGGGCCGATCGGGACGGGAACCTGCCGCAGGCGAAGCACGATGGATGCGACGCCGACAACAAGGACGAGCGACACCATCGCGACGCCGATCCAGGACCGATGACGCCGATTACCGCGACCGGTACGCGATGGTGTGAGCGGCGACGGAATGAAATGCGGCGGGATGGCGGGCGTGCTCCACGGCGGCGTCACCGGAGGACCGGCGACACTCACGCGAGCACCTCGAGCACCGCCGCGTCGGCAACGGCGATGCACCAACCCGACGTCGCATTCGCCATCTCACCGATGCGCGCCGGCAGCGCATACTCCGCGCTTCCGCTCCGCGCCTTCTTGTCGAGACGCGTTGCGGCGACGATCTGCTCAGCGCTGAGCGACTCCGGACGCGCCACAGGCAAACCCGCGCGCACCAGAACCTCCTCGATCTGGCCGGCCGTTCCATAGACGGCGATGCCCAACCGCTCGGCGAGCCTCGCCTCGAGTGCCATCCCGATGGCGACGCACTCGCCGTGCAGCAGCGCGTAGCCGCTCGCATGCTCGATGGCGTGCCCGATGGTATGCCCGAAGTTGAGCGTCTTCCGGAGGCCGTGCTCGCGCACATCGGCCTGCACCACCGATGACTTGATCTCGACACTCCGCGCCACAGCGTCCAGCGTAGCGCCGCTATCGCCGGCCAGCAGCGCCGGGAGCGAGTCGCGCAACTCGGCGAAATGGTGCGCGTCGGCGATGACGCCGTGCTTGATGGCCTCAGCCAGGCCCGCGCGCCGATGCTGCACTGGAAGCGTAGCCAGGAGCTCGAGGTCGGCCAGAACGGCGGCGGGAGCGTGGAATGCGCCGACAAGGTTCTTACCCGCCACGGTGTCCACGCCCGTCTTGCCGCCGACGGAGGCATCGATCATCGCGAGGAGCGACGTGGGACACTGCACGAACGGGATGCCGCGCATGAAGGTCGCGGCCACGAAGCCCGCAAGATCACCCACGACTCCGCCGCCGAGTGCGACGATGGTGGTGTCGCGTCCGCAGCCGGCGGCAAGCAACTCGTCGGTGAGCAGGGCCCACGACTCTCGCGTCTTGTGCGCTTCGCCCGCGGGCATGACGTGCAGCGACGCGCGTCCATGCGTCGCGAGGTCGGTCATTAGTGCGCTCGCGTACAAGGGCCCAACCTGGTCGTCCGTGATGACGGCGTAGCAGTGAGCGCGAGCGACGGACGCAATGAGCGTCGCGAACTCGGACCTGAGCCCCGCCTCAATGCGGACATCATAGAGCCCGGCGTCGATGGTGCGGCTGCGGCCCCGCGTCACGGCGGACGTCATGCTACCAGGTGACCTCGCCTGCACCTGCGCGCCGGTTGGCGAGCCGAGCGAGCGTGAACAGGAGATCAGACAGGCGGTTCAGATAGATAATGGCGATCGAGGGGAGATCGACCTCGTGCTGCAGCCGAACGACATGCCGCTCCGCGCGCCGACAGACGGTGCGTGCGACGTGCAGCGCTGCCGCCTTGGGCGTGCCGCCGGGAATGATGAAGGCGCGCAACGGCTCGAGCTCCTGCTCGCCATCGTCGATGGCGCGCTCGAGCTCCGTGATGCGTCCCTCGTCAATGCGGGCCTTCTCGAGGTGCTGCGCCATCTTTTCCCGGTCGGGTGTGGCGAGGAGTGCACCGATCGCGAACAGATCTCGCTGGATGGGCACGAGCACCTCGTCGATGCGAGGCATCATCTCGATGCACCGCGCCATACCGAGGACGGCGTTGAGCTCGTCGACGTCACCATATGCCTCGACACGGATGTCGTCCTTCGGGACTCGGCCGCCGCCGAAGAGTCCGGTGTCGCCCGCGTCTCCGGTTTTCGTATAGATCTTCATCGGCGGAATATACGGGAGATGGGAGGACGGGATGACCGGAAGACGGGATGACCGGAAGACAGGACGACCTTCGGCTTTCCGTCATCCCGTCATCCCGTCCTCCCGTCAGCAGGCGCGTAGCGCCCTCGTCCCGTCAGTCCCTATCTTTGCCCTCATGCACGAGACCAAAGACATCACCATCATCGGCGGCGGGCCGACCGGGCTGTTCGCGCTCTTCTATGCCGGCATGCGCGGCGCCACCGCGCAGATCGTGGACGCACTACCTGAGCTCGGCGGACAGCTCGCGGCGCTGTATCCCGAGAAATTCATCTTCGACGTGGCTGGATATCCCAAGGTGCTCGCCAAGGACCTGGTGAAAGCACTCGCCGAGCAGGCAGCGCAGTTCCAGCAGCCGGCGCATCTCGGACAGCGTGTCACCGGACTCGAAGAGCGGAACGGACTGTTCGTCCTGCACACCGACAAGGGCGAGTTCACATCTCGTGCGATCCTGATCGCGGCGGGCATCGGCGCGTTTTCGCCGAGGCGATTGCCGCAGGCGTGCACGGAGCCGTGGTATGGCAAGGGGATCTACGACGTCGTCAGCGATCCGAAGGTGTTTGCCGGCCAGCGCGTCGTCATCATCGGCGGCGGCGACTCGGCGTTCGATTGGGCGACGCAGTTGAACGGCGTGGCAACGCATGTGTCGCTGGTGCATCGCAGCGATCGCTTCCGCGCGCATGGCGCCACGGTGTCACAGTTCGATGCCGACGTCAGGGCGGGACGTGCTTCGATGTACACCTTCCACGAGATCGGCGACGTGCTGTGCCGCGACGAGGGCGAGCGGTTCACGCACATCATCCTCCGCGATGTGAAGGCAAAGACGACCACCGAGATCGAAGCGGACGTCGTGCTGCCGATGCTCGGCTTCGTCAGCGACATCGGCCCGATTGCCGAGTGGGGGCTGACGCTGCAGAAGGACGAGATCGTCGTGAATCAGCTGATGGAGACCGGCCGCGCGGGCATCTGGGGGGCCGGTGACGTCACGACGTACCCGGGAAAGCTGAAGCTCATCGCGTGCGGGTTCGGCGAGGCGGCGACCGCGGTGAACCAGGCGGTGCACTGGATCTATCCGGAGAAGAAGGTCGCGCCGGGTCACTCGTCGAACATGGCCATCTTTGGGCAGAAGGACGACTGACGACCCAGCGCTCCGCGGGAGTTTCGGAAATGTAGAACTCGCGACAAGCCTCACGTCTGATTCCTCGACGCTGGCGCCTCGATGCAGGTCTCGCTGTCCGCGTAGAGATGTCAGGATCGGCGCGATGACGGCGTTCGCCGCGTCCTGACAACTCGACGCTGGTGAACGAGACCTGCATCGAGAGTTCAGCATCGATATCGCAGGCGTGAGGGCAATGGATCCCTGGTGCAGTCAAATGGTGATGGGCGTCCCGCGCGGCACCGCGACGGTCCCCGATGCAGGATCGCCGCGCAAGCCGTTTCCCTGAACAGAGGAGCAGGTCCCTCGCTGCGCTCGGGACGACAAGATGTCGCTATCTGCTCTTCACGAGAATGACGCCACCACTGCCCGCACTCGTACCGAAGCGCTGTGCAGCATCGCTCGCGCTCAGATAGCGGATCTCCGCGATCTGGCTGGGGCGAAAGCGGGTGAGCGCATCCACCGCGAGCAGTGGGCCGCCATCGACGGAGACATGCGTGCTGCCAGCCGTCGTGTTCTTGGCGCTGATCGCGCCGCGCGTCATCAGGAATCGCGGACGCAGGCGCTGCACGGCTTCGAGCGCATCGCCGCTGGCGATCGCGGGATCCGCGAGCTCCGCAGCGGTGATGATGTCCGCATTGCGGCCCTGACCCACGGTGCTGCCCGGATCGTTCGCCGCCGAGCCCGCGCAGGCCATCGAGGCCACCAGAAGCGTTGACGCGTAGAGTCGCTTGCCGAACATGGGAGCTCCTGGTGGGTGATGCTGCCCAATGTACCGCCGCGCTCAGTCGGCGCTAGCGCAGCGCGTCGTCGAAGCCGCGCGGGTGCCTGGCGCGCAGCTTCTCTTCATTGATGCGCGCCACTTCGGAGAGCGGGACGCCCAGCGCGTGCGCGGCGATGGCGAGACACCAGAGCGCGTCGCCCAACTCCTCAACGAGTGCGTCGCGATCGAGCGCCCGCGCCTGCATCACGTGCTTGCGCACGTGGCCAAGCACCTCACCCGCTTCCTCGGCGAGTCCAGCCGCTGCGTCGAGGAGACGCTGATCGGTGGTGAGCGTCGGATTGATCGTCCTCGACGCGCTCATCTGATACGCGTCCAGCCTTCCGTCGCTGCTCATGAATACGTGACGCGCGGATCTGCCTTTGCGTACGCGACGTCGGTAATGAGGTTCACGAGCACGAACACCGCGCTGAGGAAGAGCACGGAGCCCTGGATCGCCGGCAGGTCGCGTCGCGCGATGGCGTTGACGACGTAGCGTCCAAGCCCGGGCCAGGAGAAGATCGTCTCCGTGAGAATGCTGCCGGTGAGATACGCTCCGAAGTCGAGACCGAGCACGGTGATGATGGGAATCATCGCATTGCGCAGCGCGTGTCGTCCGACGACGACGAGCTCCGGCAATCCCTTCGCGCGCGCGGTGCGCACGTAGTCCGCGCCGAGTGCGTCGAGCATGGCCGAGCGGGTCATGCGTGCGAGGAAGGCGATGGAGCGCATGCCGAGGGCGAGCGCAGGCAAAATGAGGTAGCGTAGTCCACCGAATCCGCTTGGCGGCAACCAGTGCAGCGTGACGGCGAAGAGAAGGATGAGGAGCAGGCCCACCCAATAGACGGGAAAGCTGATGCCAAGGTAGGCGACGCCGAGTCCGACGCGGTCTATCAGGCCACCAGGGTTTCGCGCACTCAGAACGCCGAGCGTGACGCCGAGGATGGTGGCGAGCAGCATGGCCGCGCCGGCGAGTTGGAGCGTCTTGGGGAAGCGCTCGATGATGTCGCGCTTGATGGGTCGATTGGTGATGTACGACTTGCCGAGATCACCCTTGGCGATGCCAGCGATGTAGTGGCCGAACTGCACGTAGAGGGGATCGTCGAGTCGCAGCTCGGTGCGAAGGCGGGCGATCGTGGCTTCGTCGGCGCGTTCGCCCACCATGGCCATGACGGGATCGCCGGGTGCGACGTACAGCAGGAGGAACGCGACGACGAGTACCCCGAAGAGCGTCGGAATGGAGAGCAGGAGACGACGGATGATGAAGGCGCTCACGGTGCGACCGGTGCGGCTTTCGTCACTGTCGTCCAGTTCTGACCGTTGAAGATCACCGGCGGCACGAATCCCTTGATCCAGGGCTGCACGGCATAGAGCTCGTTGTAGAAGTAGAGGAAGATCATCGGTGCCTCGTGATACGCGAGCGCGTCGGCCTGCTTGTACAGCGCGACGCGTTTGGTTTCGTCCTGCTCGCGGCGGGCCAGCGTCACGAGGCTGTCGAACTGCGCGTTGCTGAAGTACGAGACGTTGCCGCCGACGCCCTTGTTCGCGCTGTGGAGCAGCGGATAGAGAAAGTTCTCCGCGTCAGGATAGTCCGCGTACCAGTCTTTCACGAACAGGTCGGTCTGTCCCTTTCGCGCCGCCTCGCGCGCGGCGGCGCTTTCGCGCTGCACGATCTTCACGCGAATGCCGGACAGTGCGAGGTAGCCCTGGAGCGTTTCGGCAATGCGGACGTAGATGGGATTCGTGGACGTCCACAGGTCGACGTCGATGCCGTTGGGGTAGCCGGCTTCGCGGAGCAGCGACTTGGCCTTGAGCGTATCGAACGCGTATCCAGTGCGCGCGCTGTCGCCGCCGGGCAGCTCGGGCGGGATGACGCCGCCCGCGAGCTCGCCGCGTCCAGCGATGAGATTGCGGACGAGCACCTTGCGGTCGATAGCGTGATTGAGCGCCTGGCGAACGCGCACGTCCTTGAGCGGTCCGCGCGTGGTGTTGATCGCGACGTACACCAGCTCGAGCGACGGCGTGGAGGCGAGCAGCTTCCGTCGCTCGGTGTCTTCCTCCCAGCTGCGAATGTCGCCCTGCGGAATCTGGAGGACGTCCACATTGCCGCTCTCGAACTCGGCGACCGCGGTGCTCGGCTCGGCGAGGATGCGCGCCTTGAGCGAGTCGGCCTTTGCTGCGCCGCCCCAGTAGTTCTTGTTCGGGACGAAGAGGAGATAATCGTCGTGCTTCCATTCGACGAGCTTCCACGGTCCGGTGCCGACGGGATTCTCGCCGAAGTTGGCGGCGACCTTGTCCGGCGCGATGGAGGCGACGGGCATCGCGAGCAGCTTGGGAAAGATCGCGAACGGTTCCTTGAGCGTGACGACGACGGTGGAGTCGTTCGGTGCGGCGAGTCCGTCGATGGAGGTCGTCTTGCCGTCGGCGAACTCCTTGGCCCCCCTGATGGGATAGAGCGGCCACCCACGACCGCCCTTCACCTTGGGGTCGAGAACGCGCTGCCAGCTCAGCAGTACCTGTCGCGCGACGAAGGGTGTGCCGTCGGTGAACGTGACGCCGCGGCGGAGATGAAACGTGTAGATGCTGCCGTCGGGAGAGACGTCCCAGCTCGTGGCGAGTCCAGGGAGGACGCGGGCGTCGGGAGTAAAACGCGTGAGCCCGTCGAAGAGGTAGCCCACCGCGCGCCCGGTCGGGACGTCCGTCGAGAGGGCAGGGTCGAGCGAGCGCGGATCGTACTGGTCGCGCGAGTCGACGATGGTGCGCCGGTTGGCTCCGTCTCCCCCTCCGCCACAGGCGAACAGGACCAGGGCGAAGAACGGGGCGGTCAAACGGCGCATGACGTTCTGGCGTAAGCAGTTGACAGCACGGCGAAGGCGCGAGAACTTACCCGCGTCAGGGAGCAAGGTCAATCAAACGCGCCCGCCGGAACCAGTACCCGCGCGGGCGCGTCGTGTCTGTCGTTGCAAGTTGCGTCCCTTCGTTTTCTCGCTGTCCCCCGAGCTGCATGGCAGAACCCAAGAATATCCCGGCACGACAGACGACACGACTCGACGGCTACGTGTATCGTCGTGCGCTCACGTCGATGGAGCTTATCCCTGCGATCGGTGCCGGTATCGTGACCGGCCTCGCCGCCTTTTACGTTGCCCGGCTGTTTCTCGAGCGCACGCCGCTCCTGCCGGAGGAGCAGCGGCTCGGCAAGCATCACGCTTCGGGACGAGCCACGGGATGACATTCGGTGGGTGGCGCTGGGCTGCGTGGCGATGCGTCGCGCTCACCGTCACTCTTCTCGCCGCTTCGCCTGTTGTCCTTCGCGCGCAGAGCACCGAGTGCGAGCCGGGGGAGCTCGAGGTCCGCGCGCTGGATTTCAAGGGCAACCGGGATTTCCGCGCGAGCGACCTCGCGCTGCGCATCGTCACCTCGCCCTCCGAGTTCCTGCGTCGCAGCCTCCGCATTCTCGGCGCCAAGCGCTGCCTCGACAGCGACGAGTTGCGGCTCGATGTCGGACGACTGCGCGTCTTCTATCGGCGGCACGGCTACTTCAATGCGAAGGTCGACACACTCGTCACGCCGGTACGCGATGGCTACGGCGGGGTGCGGGTCGCGTTCCTGATCGACGAAGGCGCGCCGGTGCTCGTGGACACGCTGCGCATCTCCGGGCTCACTGGCATCATCGCTCCGATCGCGGACACCACGAGCCTGTCGCTGCGGTCCGGCATCGTCTTCGACGTCTCGCGTCTGCAGGCGGCGATCGACTCGGTGAAGGCGCGGCTGCGCAACAACGGCTATCCGCGCGGCGACGTGGCGGCGAGCTTCAGCGTGGACTCCATGCGCCAGCGCGCCAACGTGAATCTCGACGTGCTGCCGGGAACGCGCGCCAGCATCGCCGCCATTCGCGTGACGGATGAGCCGCTGCCGGGCGCACCACGCAAGCTCAGCGACCAGACCATCCTGCAGTTGCTCGGTGTGCATCCCGGTGATCTGTATCGCGAGCGAGAGCTCATCGACGCGCAGCGGACGCTGTACCAGACCGATCTCTTTCGCCACGTCGAGATCAAGATCGCGAACGACTCGACGACACCGCGGGTCGACTCGCTCGTGACGCTCGACGTGCTCGTCGCGGAAAACTACCTGCGACAGGTGGACACCGAGGAAGGGTGGGCAGTGCTCGACTGTTTCAAGGCCCGCGTGCAGCTGATTGACAAGAACTTTCTTGGCGAGGCGCGCCGGCTCGAGCTCTCGGCGCAGTTGTCGAAGATCGGGTACGGGCAGCCGACGCGGTTCGCGAATGGCAGCCTCTGCGCGCCGGCCATTCGCGCCGACACCTTCAGCGCGACGCTCAACTATTACACGGGCGCCACGATCCGCTTGCCGAGCCTGTTCGGGCTACGGACGTCGCCGTCGCTGTCGGTGTACAGCGAGCGGCGTGGCGAATATCAGGCATATCTGCGCACCACGCTCGTGGGCGGCGAGGCGTCGGTGACCCACCAGATCTGGCGCGAGATTCCGGTGCGGCTGGCGTACTCGCTCGAGTACGGCCGCACGGACGCGCAGCCTGCGCTGCTGTGCGCGGTGTTCAATCGCTGCGACGCCGAGTCGCGCGCGCTGATCACGGACAGGAACCGGCCGTTGGCCGTCGGGAGCGCGCACCTGGAACGCGTGCGCACCGACAATCCGATCAATCCCCGCGCGGGCACGACACTGCGGCTCGACCTGCGCGGCTCGGCGAAGGAGATCGGCTCCGATCCCGACTTCCAGTTCATCAAGGGCTTGTCGGATGCGTCGGTGTATCGCGCCGTCGGACGAGCCGTGATACTCGCGGCACGCGTGCGGCTCGGCACGGTGCTTGGCCGCACGCTGTCGTTCGGTGATCCGGTCGGATTCATTCCGCCGCAGGAGCGACTGTATGCCGGTGGAGCGGCGAGCGTGCGCGGTTTCCAGCAGAACGAGCTGGGCGACCTGATCTACATCGCGGAAGATGAGCCGCTCGCGATCCAGGGCACCGGCGATACGCTGTACTTCGAGGCGCCGAACGAACGACTGCGGCGCGTGGTTCCTGTCGGAGGGAATTCGCTCATCGTGGCGAATTTCGAAGTTCGGCTGCGCAGCCCGTTCTATCCGGAGCTCATCCAGTACACGCTCTTCGCCGATGCGGGTGACGTGTGGCAGCGCGGCCGAGCGGTGGGGCGCAGCCAGCACAAGGCGAGTGCGCTGTGGTTGAATGCGCTCAAGTGGACGCCGGGCGTTGGTGTACGAGTCTTCACGCCAGTGGGGCCCTTCCAGGCGAACGTGGGGTACAATCCGTTCGTGCGTCCGCGGGGCGCCATCTACTTCGACAAGGCGCCGGACGCCACGGGGTTTGCGCCGCTGTACTGCGTGAGTCCCGGCAACCGGATCCCCGCCGTTCCCCGGAGTGGCACGCCCGCCGGCGAAACGCCGCAGTACGAGCAGCTCACCGGGAGCACCTGTCCGGCGACCTTCCAGCCCGGGCAGTCGACGAGCTTCTTCAACCGCCTTACCGTAACCTTCTCGATCGGCCCGGACTTCTGAGCCGCCCATAGTGTCTCGCATGACTCGCCGGAACTTCATCGCCCTCGTCAGCCTGTGCGTGCTCGTCATGCTCGGGGCGATCGGCGTTGGCGTCGGCATGTATGCGACGCAGTCGGCGCGGGGACAGGATGCGTTGCGCGATTGGGTGCAGGCACGCGTGGCGTCGTCGATCAACGGCAAGGTGCACATCGGCCGCATCAGCGGAAATTTTCTCACCGGTGTGGACATCGACTCACTCGAGCTGCGCGACGACGAGGACTCGCTGTTCTTCGCGGCGGGCAAGATCGCGCTGAGCTACGATCCCCGCGATCTCGTAGATCGCCGACTGTATTTCCGGCGCATCGACCTCGAGCATCCGACGATCGTCCTGCGCCAGCACGAGAACTGGAAGTGGAATTACAAGAAGCTGTTCAAGATGGGCCGGCCGTCGAGGCCGAAGGGGCCCGAGCGCGGCTTCGGTGACTTCGTGATCCTCGACTCGGTGCACGTGCGCGGCGGCGGTGCGCTTCGCGTGACGATCCCGTGGCACACCGATGATTCGCTCAAGGGCGTGCGTCGCGACAGCGCGATTCGCGTCAACGTCGCCCGCAAGGATCACGAGATCCGCCGGACGCGCGAAGGGCTGACGCAGACGTATCGCTGGGACAAGGCGTATGTCTTCGCGTCGCACATCCGCGTGTCCGATCCGGATTCAGTTGGTATTCTCGCGATCGTCGACACGCTGCACGTGGAGGAGTCCACACCGCCCTTCAAGTGGAGCAACGTCAAGGGCGTGGTGCGCGTGCTCGGCGACAGTGCTTGGATGACGCTGCCGCACTGGGACCTGCCGGGATCCACGGGACGCGCTGAGGGAAAGGTGTGGTGGGGCAACGACCTGCCGGTGCGGTACGGCATCACGATCACTGGCGACAGCGTGTCACTCGCCGACGTGGCGTGGGTGTATCCCACGCTGCCGAGGACGGGTGGCGGCAAGATGGTGCTGGAGATCAGGAACGAGCGCGACCTGCACAAGCTCGACTACGTGATCCGCGACATGGACGTGCGGTCCACCAAGTCGCGGCTCAAGGGCAACATGACGTTCGAGACGGGGGGCAAGGTGCTCGCCGTGCACGATGTGAAGCTCCAGGCCGATCCCGTGGACTTCGACCTGCTGCGCACGCTGAACGGAAAGCCGTTCCCTGCGGACTGGCAGGGCACGCTCACCGGCACCGTGACGGCGCGCGGTGGTCCGCTGACGCACTTCGTCGTCGAGGCCTCCGACCTGACGTTCCGCGACCGGCACGTGCCGGGCGCGGTGTCGCACCTGCAAGGGAAGGGAGAGCTCGACATCCTGTTCCCGGCCTTCACGGCGTTTCACAACTTCTTCGCGAGCACGGATCATTTCGACCTGCGCACGCTGGTGGCGATCTACCCGGCCTTTCCGCGCGTGACGGGAATCCTCAGTGGCAGCGCGGTGCTCGACTCGTCGTGGCTCGACGTCCGTGTGTCGAACGCGAACCTGACGCACACGGACGGCCCTGCCGAGCCGACCCATGCGACCGGCGGCGGCCGGATCACGTATGGAACGCAGTTCATGTCGTACGACCTGAACCTGCAGGCATCGCCATTGTCGTTGACGACGCTCGCGCTGTCGTATCCCAAGATGCCGCTGCGCGGGGTGATGAACGGACCGATTCATGTTCGGGGCATCGCGCCGGATCTCGAGGTGCAGGGCGACCTCACGGGGCCAGCGGGGCATCTCACGTACGCAGGGCGCGTGGATGCCGACTCGCTGGGCGGATACGGCGCGAAGGGTGCCGGCGCATTTGATGGGCTGCATGCGTCGTTGCTGTTCGGCAAGACGACGCCTCCGTCGCGTCTTGCCGGCAACTATGACGTCGACCTCGTGGGCGACTCGCTCGCCAATCTGCTCGGGTCGCTCGCTGTTCGTCTCGAGCCGTCGGAGGTGGATGGGCTGCGGCTCACGCAGGGGCTGACGCGCATGCGCTTCGACCGCGGCATCCTCGTGGTGGACACCGCGCGCGTGGTCAGCGACGCCGGCGTGATGCGTGCGCGCGGCACGCTGGGCCTCACGCGCACGCCGGGCCGCGACTCGTTGCAACTTGTCGTGGACGTCGATTCGCTGGGAGGACTTCGCCGCTACCTCGGACGCGCTGCCGATCCGAGCGTGCGAAAGCTCGCGAGCGACTCATTGGCCGGTTCGCTCGCCTTCCGCGGGGTATTGCGCGGCTGGCTGGATTCGCTCGACGTGCGCGGCACGGTGGATGGCCGCAACCTTTACGTGCGCGGCGATCGCGCGCGGAGCGTCTCGGGCACGCTCGTCGTGAGCGACGTGATGGGCAGGGTCACGGGCGGACTGGACGTGCGGGCCGACACGGCGATGGTGTCGGGCGTGCGGCTCGATTCCGTGACCTTCGCGGCGAACATCCTCGATGCAGGACATGCGCGGTTCGCATCGGGCGCGCGCGGCGGGAACGGGGCGTGGTTGCGCACTGCCGGCGACTGGAGTACGTCGCACGACACCATGATGGTACGACTCGACACGCTGGATCTCGCCGTCGGCACTTCGCGGTGGGGGCTGCGACGTCCGTCGCTGTTCACGCGTTCCGACTCCGGCGTGGTGGTGGACACGCTGATCTTCGCGGACGCAGCGGGCGCACGGTTCACGGGCTTCGTCCACGCGCCGATTTCTTCGCCGGCGCACATCCGGCTCGAAGCGGACTCCGTACCGCTGGCGGATCTCGGGCTGTTCGCGCAGCTGCCGTCGGAGCTCGCGGGAAAGCTGTCGCTGGACATCGACGTGCGCGGCATGCGCGACCGCCCCGTGATGACTTTCAAGGCGGCTGCGCGCGACCTCAAGTACGCAGGGCTGTCGACCGAGCTCGTGAAGGTGGACGGCAGCTACGAGGCGAACCGGCTTGGGCTCGAAGCCAACATCCTGCGCGGCGGCCGGTCGATCCTCGACGGCACACTGAGCTATCCCGTGGCGCTGACGCTCTTCTCGGCGAAGACGACGGGCGATTCGCTGCGTGGCCGAGTGCATGCGGACAGTGTGGATCTCGCGCTGGTGGAGGCGCTGTCGCCGAAGCTGCGGAACTCCACGGGCCGGCTCGCCCTCGACCTCACGCTGAGCGGTGCGCCGGATCATCCGCACGTCGGCGGACTCGCGACGGTCCGAGACGGCGGCATCGAGGTGCCGGATGTGGGCATGCGGCTCGCCGGCATCACCGGCGAGATCTCCGTGGATCCCGCACGCGATTCGCTCACCGTGAAGGAGCTGCGCTGGACCAGTCCGGCCAGTGGCGGCGGTGCGTCGCTGCAGGGGTCGGTGGTGTTTCGCGAGCTGTCCGCGCCACGACTGGACCTCAGGCTCGACGCGCGGGCGTTTCGCGCAGTGGACAAGCGTGGGCTCGCGCGCCTCGACGTCTCAACGGGACAGACAGGGCTGACGCTCGCCGGCACGCCGGTCGAGGCGACCCTGTCCGGCGCCGTGATCGTCGATCGCGGCACGATCTTCATCCCCGAGCTCATCCGGAAGCAGATCGTGGACCTGACCCCGGATGACTTTGCGCAGCTCTTCGACACCACTGATGTGCGCAATCGCCAGATCATGCCGCAGCCGCCGAGCGCGCTCGTCGAGCACCTGCGGCTGGAGGGCGTGTCCGTGCAGCTGGGCGACGACGTGTGGCTACGTTCGCGCGAGGCGAACATCAAGCTTGGCGGGTCGCTCAACGTCACCCGTGCGCTCGACGAGCGCGAGACCACACGCTCCACGCTCACCCGCGATGCACGTATCGACTCGGCGCGCTACAAGCTCGCGCTGAGCGGGACGCTGACCGCCGATCGCGGCACGTACACGCTCGACCTCACCGCGGTGCAGCGCGAGTTCCAGGTGCAGAGCGGACGCATCTCGTTCTTCGGGACGCCCGACTTCAATCCGCAGATCGACGTGTCGGCCCTCTACCAGGTCAAACAGGCCAGTCGCGCGGACATCGGGATCAAGGCGCGCATCCACGGGAACTTCTATCCGCAGCCCGCGCTCGAGCTGTCGAGCAACGACGCGTATCTCTCGCCGTCGGACCTGGTGAGCTACCTCGTCACTGGCCGTCCGAGCTTCGAGCTCGGCGAGCGCGACGTCGCCGCCTCGCAGCGCGCCGCCGAGTTCCTGCTGCCCACGCTGAACGCGACAGTGAGCCGTGCGCTGCGCGACCAGCTCGGCGGCTTCGTGGATCTCATCCAGATCCAGTCGGGCGCCGCGAACGATCCGCTCAGCACGTCGGCTGGCGCGAACACCAGCGCGTTCCGCAGCTTTCTCTCGAGCACACGACTCGGCGGCGAGAAGCAGATCAAGGATCGTCTCTTCCTGAGCTTCAGCACCGGGCTGTGCCAGCTCGGTGGTTCGGATGACGCGTCGCTCCAGGGGCTGAAGGGTTTCGGCAACGCCATCGAGGGCAAGCTGGAGTATCGGTTCCCGCTCCTCGCGCCGGACCGGTTGTCGTTGCGCGCGGGTCTCGACCCGGCGGCGAGCGCGCTGCGCTGCAACGCTGGCAGTGTGCGTGGCTTCGTGGCCACGCCGCAGCAGTGGGGCTTCTCGCTGTTTCGATCCTGGGTCTTTTGAAGCGCGCGCTGCTCATCGCGAATCCCGCGTCGCGAAGTGGGGCCCGACTCGTCGATGCCGCGTGTCGCGCGATCATCGACGGCGGCGCGACCTGCGACGTGATCCTCACGGAGCGTGCCGGCCATGCGCGGGAGATCAGCGAATCGCGCGGCCGCGACTACGACATCGTGTTCGCCCTGGGTGGCGACGGAACGGCGATGGAGATCGCCGGTGCGCTCGCCGGCTCGAGCATCCCCATCGGCGTGCTGCCTGGCGGAACCGGCAATCTCCTCGCACGGGCCCTCGGCATCTCGCGCGACATCCAGAAGGCGGTGACTGCCCTGATGGAAGGAGAAGTGCGGCAGGTCGACCTCGGCGTGGTGCTGGGGCAGCGCTTTGCGGTGGCGGCGGGGGTGGGGATCGACGCGGCGATGGTGGCGGAGACGCCGGCGTGGATGAAGCGGCGGCTCGGCGTGCTCTCATATACCATCATCGCGACCCGGGCGGCACTGCGCGCCGTGCTGTTCCGGCAGTTCTTCCTGGCGCGCGTCGAAGTGGATGGCGAAATCGTCGAGCGACGGGCGGCTGCTGTGCTGTTCGCGAACTTCGGGTCGATACTAGAGGAGCGCCTCACCTTCGGGCCCGACATCGTGATCGACGACGGGTTGCTCGACTGTTGCATCTTTTCGCCGGCGAACCTGTGGGACGCGGTGCGGATCATGTGGCGCGTGACGCGACGCGATTTTCGTCCGGACCGCGCATTGTTATATAGAAAGGGCCAGCGGTTTCGGCTGGAGACCGTACCCGTGCTTCCAATTCAAGCTGATGGTGAGTTGCTCGGTGTCACTCCTGTCGACATCACGGTGGAACCATTGGCGGCGCACCTGCTGGTTCCGGGGCGCTGAGCGCACGTGAGCGCGCAGCGGGACGACAGCGGCGACGGGGCGGCGCGCGAGGTGCCGCTCGAGGCTGTTCGCCAGCTCCAGCAGGAGCGCGATCACCTCCTGCTGCTGCACGAGGCGCTTGCCGAGGTGGAGCGTGCGCCGTCGATGGACGCGCGGTTGCACGTCTTCGTGGAGGCCATCCGGAAGATCGGATTCGGCCGCGTCACGATCACGCTGCGTGATGCGGTGATGAATGCGACGGCCATCGTCAGCGCGGGCCTTTCGCCGGCGGAGGAGAAGCTGCTGCGCGCTCAGCCCGTGTCGGGTGCGGTGTGGCGCCGGCGTCTCTCGGCCATCGAGCGCTTTCGTATCAGTAGCTCGTACTACCTCGAGGGACGGGATCCCTGGGTCATCGAGGAATTCCAGGGTGGACTGAGGAGTACCCTCGAGCCGAGTGCCGATCCGGAGTGGTCGCCGCAGGATACGCTGCTCGTTCCGCTGCGGCTGGCGAATGGAACGATCGTCGCCACGCTGGTGCTCGACGACCCGGCCGATCGCACGCGACCCACGCTGACGCGGGTGCGTACCGTCGAGCTGTTCGGCCAGCAGGTTGCGGCGATGCTCGAGCAGGCGTCGCTGATGGAGCTGGCGGAACGCCGCGCACGCCGTCTCCAGCACTTGCACGACGCCGGCTCCCTCCTCTCGCAATCGCTCGACGAGCCGACGATTCTCCGTGCGCTGGCCGCGCAGATCGAGAGCGTGTTGCCGGTGAGCACCGTGGTGGTGCTGGCGACGGACGCGAAGGGAGTCGCATGGCCGCGCGTGTTTCATCACCATGGCGAGGTCACCGACGAGATATTCACCCCGGTGTCGCTGCGCTCGCTCGGGGAGCGAGCGGCGAAGGAGCAGCAGGCAATCGGGCAGGGCAGCGCCTTTGCGGTGCCGTCGGTGATCGGGCCGGCGACGGTCTCGGTGGTGGTCGTGGAGACGGCGAACGGGCAGCCGCTCGACGCCGACGACGCCGACCTGCTGCTCACGATCGGATCGCAGGCGGCGTCGGCAATCAGCAACGCGCGTCTCTACGCGGAGAGCCTGCGGCAGCGTCGGCAGACGGAGGCGCTGGCGGATGTGGTGCACGTCGTGGGCGAGTCGTTGCGCATCGATCGTGTGATGCAGCTCATCCTCCGCCACGCCACAGCGCTGTTGCGCACGGACGGCGCGACCATCGCGTTGCTTCGAGGCGATTCGCTCGAGGTCACTGCCGGCGTGGGGGTCGGCAACGCGCTCATCGGCAGCCGGATGCCGCTGCACGGCAGCGTGAGCGGTCGCGTGCTGCGCACGGCATCCAACGTCATTCGCGAAGACATCAATGACGATCCGGACGCGTTCGTGCCGAACGCGGCGTTCGCGCAGATTCGCAACGCGATCATCGTTCCGTTGCTCTCGGTCCAGGGGCCGGTGGGCGTGCTGTCGGTGTTCAACCGCGTGGAGCGGTTCGATCCCGAGGATGCCGAGTTCCTCCAGCGACTCGCCGACCAGGTGTCGGTCGCGGTGGTGAACGCGAAGCTGTTCGAGGAGGTGGCAGAGGCGACGCGCGAATGGGCGGTGGCGTTCGATTCGATCGGGAGCGGCATGGTGCTGCTCGACAAGCGCGGCCGCATCCAGCGCACCAACGCCCAGGCGCGCGTCCTGCTCGGCGTCGTGTACGAGGACGAAGCGCTCGGTCGCGACTTCCACACTGCGCTTTTCGGCGACGATGCGCCGTGCGCGCAGTGCGTGCACTTCGCCGCGATCTCGCAGGGCATGGTCAAGCGCGGCTCGCACGACGACCGGGCGCGCGGCCGTGTGTTCGAAGTCACCGCGGCGCCGCATCCCCTCGGCGGCGCGGTGGTGACGTTTGACGACGTCACGGCGCACCAAGCGCTCGCGGAACGCCATCGCCGGGTGGTCGAGACCTCGCGCGACGCGATCGTCATCACGGATCGCGACCGGCGCCTCATCTTCGCGAATCCCGCGGCGCACGAGCTGCTCGCCCGCGGCGACGAGTTGATCGGGCAGCCCGGCGCACTGTCCGTCCCCGCGGAACAGATCGCCGAGGTGCGCGAGCACGAGGACCGTGCACTCGCGGGAGAGCCGCAGAACTACGAGGGGGTGGTGGTACGTCCCGATGGCGACCGGCGCATCGTCGCGATCTCCACCGCGCCACTTCGCGAGTTGGGCGAGGTGACGGGGATCGTGGCGACGCTGCGCGACATCACCGACGAACGGCGCGCCCGCGATGCCGTCGCGCTCTCGGAGAGCCGCTATCGCAACCTGTTCGAGTCGGCGAGCGATGCGATCTACACGCTCGACTCGCACGGGACCTTCACGTCGGCCAATCAGGCGACGTGCGAGCTCACTGGACGGTCGCTCGCAACGATGCTGGGCTACAGCACCCGGATGGTGCTCGACGAGGACGACATTCCGCTCGTCCTCCATCACTTCGAGCGCGCACTGGAAGGCAGTGCAGCGCGCTACGAGTGCCGCGTGCGGCGGCCCGATGGCGAGCGCCGGCTGGTGTCGGTGACGAACACGCCAATCCGCCGCGGCGAGGAGATCGTCGGCATCCTCGGCGTGGCACGCGACGTCACGGAAGCGCGGGCGCGCGCGGCCGAGTTGGAGCGGTCGGAAGCCCGGTATGCGCGGCTCGTGGAGTCCGCATCGGACGCGATCTTCACCGTCGACCTGCAGGGTCGCTTCACGGCCGTGAATCGCTCGCTCGAACAGGCCGTGGGGCGCGACCGCGAGGCACTCGTGGGCGCGACGTTCTCGGATCTCGTGCATCCGCGCGATCTGCTGTCGGCAGAGCAGCTGCTTCGAGAGACGATCGGCGGCTCGCGGTCGCGCGGGGCCATTCGCTACCTGGGCCGTGACGGCGCGGTGCGACATGGATCCGTCATCACCTCGCCAGTACTGGAGGGGAGTCGTATCGTCGGCGCGCTCGGGATCCTGCGCGACGTCACCGACGAGCAGCGGCTCGCCGAACAGTTGCTCCAGCAGGAGAAGCTCGTCGCGGTGGGCCAGTTGGTGAGCGGCGTAGCGCATGAGCTGAACAACCCGCTCGCCGCCGTGATGGCGTTTGCGCAGTTGCTGCTCGGCGCGCCGGAGACATTGGCGAGCGAGCCGCGGCAGGCGGTGGAGACGATTCATCGCGAGGCGAAGCGCGCGGCGAAGATCGTGTCGAGCCTGTTGACCTTCGCGCGTCAGCAGCCGGCGGAGCGTGCGGCGGCGCGGTTGAACGACATCGTGATGGACACGCTGGAGTTGCGGCGCTACAACCTGCGCACGGCGAACGTGGACGTGACGCTCGATCTCGATCCGGCGCTGCCGGCCACGTGGGCCGATCCATTCCAGCTGCAGCAGGTGGTGCTGAACCTCGTGGCGAATGCCGAGCAGGCGCTGGGCGAAACGGATGGCGCTCGGCGCATCGTCATTCGGACCGGCATGCAGGCAGGTGGAACGCGAATTGTGCTGTCGGTGTCCGACAACGGACCGGGTGTTCCGCGCGACCTGGTGGATCGCATCTTCAATCCGTTCTACACGACGAAGCCAGTGGGACAAGGCACCGGATTGGGACTGTCCATCTCGGATGGTATCGTGCGCGAGCATGGGGGGCGGATTCGAGTCGACTCCAGGCCCGGCGAGGGCGCGACGTTCGTCGTGGAGCTGCCGTACGTGGTTCCACCGGCGGAAGAGCCGGTTGACGTGCTCCCGGCGAGTGCGGTGCGTACGCCCGGCCGTCGTATGCTGGTGGTGGATGACGAGCCGGCCATGCGCGCCGCGGTGTCGGGCTTCCTGACGTCGCTGGGGCATAGCGTGCACGTGGCGGCCAATGGCGCCGACGCGCGAGCGCTCCTCGCGACAACTGAGTATGATGTGGTGCTGCTGGATCTTCGCATGCCGGACCTGGGTGGGGAGGCGCTGTTCCGCGAGTTGTCGCAGCACGACGTGCGTCATGCGCAGCGCGTCGTGTTCGTCACAGGCGATCTGCAGAGCGGTGTCGCGCAGCAATTCCTCACCGAGTCCGGCCGGCCCTTCCTTGGCAAACCCTTCCAACTGGACGACCTCGCGGCCGTTCTCGCGAGCGTGACGAACTGATGGCGAAGATCCTCATCGTCGACGACGAACCGGACATCCGTTCCGCACTCGGCCGCTATTTCGAGCGGTCCGGGCACGACGTGCTATTCGCGGCCACCGGTGAGGAAGGCGTGATGCTCGTGCAGCGCGAGCGCCCCGCCGTGGTGCTGCTCGACCTGTTCCTGCCCGACATCTCGGGCTTCGACGTCCTCGAGCGCACGCAGGAGCAGCGGCCGGTGATCATCATGATCACCGGCCATGGTGACATCCCCGCTGCCGTGCACGCGATGCAGGCTGGCGCCGAGGGATTTCTCACGAAGCCGGTGGAGCTTGCGCATCTCGGCGCGGTGGTCGATCGCGCGCTCGAAAAGGCACAGCTGCGCGAGCTCAGTCGCGCCGCCGATGTCCGCATCGGTCGCGCGTCGGCCGACATGCTGCTCGGATCGTCGGCGCCGATGCGCGAGTTGGCCGAACAGATCGAGATGCTCGCGCGCAGCGAGCGCACGGTGGCGTTGCTCGTCGGCGAGCACGGTGTGGGCAAGGCGCGTGTGGCGCGCGCCATTCATGCGTTGAGTCCGCGCGCGTCGCGGCCATTCCACGAAATCGACTGCACGCTGCGGCCCGTCGAGATGCTCGATGTCGACCTGTTCGGCGTCGACCAGACGGACGCCGGTCCGCTGCCCGGCCTGTTCGAGGCGGCAAATGGCGGCACGCTCTTCATGAACGAGATTGCGGACCTGCCGGCGGCGCTCCAGCCGACGCTCCTCCGCGCGTTGGAAGCGCGTCGCGTGCGGCGCACCGGCGGTACGCGCGAGGTGCCGGTGGACGTGCGCCTCATCGCGGCAACCGTGCGCGACCTCGCGACGGAGGTCACCGAGCAGCGATTCCGCGAGGATCTCTACTACCGGCTTGGCGTCATGCCGCTGCACCTGCCGCCATTGCGCGCGCGAGCGCCAGAAGACCTGCGGCTCACCGTGGACGCGCTCATCTCCGAGTTGCGTCGCGGGCTGTCCGATGCACCGCGCGCGCTGAGCGAGGAGGCAATGGACATGATCGCCCACTATCCATGGCCCGGCAACGTGCGCGAACTGCGCAACGTGCTGGAGCGCGCGCTCATGTTGTCCAGGGGGGCACGCGTGATCGACGTGACGCACCTCTCTGCCGAGGTCCGCGGCATCGGGGACGACGCATCGCTGCCGCACGTCTCGCGTACGCTCGCTGAAGTGGAGCGCGGACACATCGAGCGCACCCTGCGCGCGCATTCCGCCAACCGCACGCGTGCCGCGAAGGAGCTCGGCATCTCGCGCGCGACGCTCATCAAGAAGATCCGCGAGTACGGTCTCGGTGAACGGCCGAGCGTCACCGCGATCGGCCGGGAGGAAGAGTCATGACGGAGTTGCAGGAGCACGACATGATGGTCTGTCGCGCGTGCGGCAATCAGGAGCGCGCGTCCGAGGGCTATCCGTGCGTGAAGTGCGGCACGTTCATCTGCGTCATCTGCAACATCCGGGGCGTGGTGAAGTGCCGCGCGTGCGCGGCCGCGGAGATTCCCACGCCAAAATGGCTGGATTAGCGGACGCCAATGAGCTCATTCAGCCGATGCGGAATCGCCGTCGGCCACGCCACGGATGTCGATGGCGCAACCGGATGCACGGTGATCCGCGGCATCCACGATCCCTTTCGCTGTGCGCTGCACATCGTCGGTCGTGCAACCGGCACGCGTGAAGCGGCGTCGCTCGACCCCACGCATCTGGTCGATCGCGTCGACGCAATCTTTCTGACGGGCGGCTCGGCCTACGGGCTCGATGCAGCCGGCGGCGTGATGCGCTGGATGGAGGAGCGCGGTCGCGGATTCTCGGTGGGGGTCGGTGTCGTCCCCATCGTCCCCGGCGCGGTCATCTTCGATCTCGCGCCCCTGGGGCGCTTCGATGCACGCCCGTCGTCGGACATGGCGTACGCGGCGTGCGAGAGTGCGTCGTTGGCTGACGTGACCGAAGGATCGATCGGTGCAGGCACGGGCGCGACCGTCGGCAAGATTACCGGACCGGCGCAGGCGATGAAGGGTGGAGTCGGAGCGTCTTCGGCAACTGGCGGAAGCGTTACCGTGTGCGCGCTCGCCGTCGTCAACGCGCTTGGCGACGTCCGCGACGCATCGGGCGCGATCATCGCCGGCGCGCGGCGTACCGATGGCACATGGCTCGATACGGAGGCGTTCATCGCGCACGGCACCGACGCGCAGTTCGCCGACGTTGCGGGACGGAACACCACGCTGTGCGTCGTCAGCACCGACGCCGACCTGAGCCGGGTGCAGCTTGGCGCACTGGCCCGCGCGGCGAGCGCCGCCCTGTACCGGCGCATCACGCCAGTTGGCACCGCATTCGACGGTGACGTCGTGTTCGCCACCGCGCCATGCACCGGCGGAGTGGCCGCATCGATTCCACAGGTTGAAGCGCTTGCGGTCTCGGCACTCGAGCGGGCGATCGAACGGGCAGTGCGTACGAAGGCACCGGGGGACATCTTTCACGAATGACGGACGTGTCCCACCGCGTGACCGTGTGTACGCCGGTCGCGCAGCTCTTTGCCGAACCTCGTGTCGCCAGCGCACAGATCTCGCAGCTCCTCGCCGGACGGGTGGCCGACGTGCTCGAGACGCGCGATGACTGGTATCGCCTTCGCGGGCCTGATGATTACGAAGGCTGGATGCATCGTGGCTACGTGAGCACGACTCCCAACGATGCCGGGCAGCGCGACCATGCCGATGCACGCATTTCGCTCGGTTGCGTCACCACCAATCCCCGCGGCTCGCGTCGCGCGATGCCGTTGGGTGCGCATCTCGCCCCCGACGAGCGCGTGATCGGCGGCGAAGCCAT
>JBBQDT010000021.1:0-38336 GCA_038319955.1 Gemmatimonadales bacterium
GGTCCCCTTCGATGTGCCCGGCGTCGCGCGATGTTTCGTCATGGTGCTGTCCTGGGAAGCCTGCTGGACCGCGCCTTCAAGCTAGCAAACTGCAGGGCCGGCCATGCAGTGCCAACGGTACGGCGAGTTCAACCGCGTCGCCAGTTGAACTAATCGTCAGCCCATTCGCCAGCGAATAGCAAACGCCTCACTCCATGTGTGCGACGCGCCGAGCTGCCGCTCGATCGACGCGATCAACTCGTCACGCCGCTCGCCGATCCTGTCCTGCGCGTCGTATAGCGCACGCCTCTTGGCCGCCCGCTCCGACTCGAACGTCTTGAGCGATCGTTGCGCTGACAGCTTTTCGGCCAGCGTTGCCGCCGCGAGCGACACTCGCCGCGTCTCACCAATCGTACGATCCAGCTCCTTCAGCTCCCGCTCGAGCGACGCCCGAAGGTCGTCGGCCCACGCATCAAGTTTCTCTCCTTCCTCGTCATACCAAGCCGAGTTTCGTTGGCTTACCTCCGCGAGAACTCGCGCGATTGCTACGTCGCGCGCGCCCTCGAAGCCCTCTACATCAATCGCCAACTCCGATGCGAGCACACGAAGCCGCATGAGCCGCCGGCACTGATCGTAGTCGAGCAGCTCGCTATCGTCGGTAACGCCCGCCAGGACAAGATGCTCCTCGTCCCTTAGCGCACTCACGGCAATGCGACCGCACACGAGCGAACCCGACCTTCCGGCAAGCGCTCCCAGCGCTTCCGACAATTGCTTATGGCCGCGCGAGTCGAAAGTGAGTGACGCTGGTGAGAGCTCACGTCCGAGTGCACGACTTATCACCGATTGCGCGAGCACGTGCTCGGGCTGGTAGAACTTCTCGTCGCGACGCTCCGCGTCTGCCCAGTCGAGGTTGTAACGGCCGGCTGGGCCGAGCGCGCCCGCGTAATTGAATCGTGGCTCGGCCGCGTCGAACTCGGCGCCATCACCCAGTTCGAAGCGGCTCAATTCCCACAGCCACCGCTGCCGCTCGACGAGCGACTGCTGCGCCAGGTCTCTATGCACTCGTAGGCGGGCCTGCACATCTTCATCGAAATGCTCGAGCACTGCGCGCCGTGTTGCGTCGAGCCGGCCAGCGATCTGCGCCTCGAGCTCTGCTTGCAGGGTGTCGAACGCGGCGACGATCTCGCCCTCTGTGCGACAGTCCTGATACACCTCGGCAATCCGGCGTTCGAAGTCGATCCCGCTCTCCAGAACGCCGAGAACCTCGTCGGATGCACCGAAGACGCCTTCGAAGAGGCGGAACTTGAGCGACAGTATCTCGAAAACACGCTCGTCGGCCGCGTTCGCACGGTTGAGGAGATTGACGACCACGACGTCGTGCTTCTGCCCGTAGCGGTGGCAACGACCAATGCGCTGCTCGATCCGCTGGGGATTCCACGGCAGGTCATAGTTGACGACAAGCGAGCAGAATTGGAGGTTCACGCCTTCGGCGGCAGCTTCCGTGGCGACGAGGATCCTCGTGTCGCCCTTGAACGCGTCGACGATTGCCGCACGCGTGTCGATGGCACGCGACCCTGTGGCCGTTGCTGTCCCGCCGTACCGGGCCATCCAGGCAGCGTGAAGAGCGCGCGACTTCACGTCGCTGTTCGCGCCGTTGAGCTGGACGACGCGACCCTCGTAGCCGTTCGCCTCGAGGAGCCGCACGAGGTACTCCTGCGTCCGCCGCGACTCCGTGAAGACGACGGCCTTTCTCGCCGCGCCCAGTTCTTCGGCGCGATCGAGGGCTGTCGTGAGCACGGCGAGCAGCGCGACACCCTTGGCGTTGCCGGTAATCGAATCTGCGAGCTGCGAGAAACTGCGGAGATCCGCGAGCTCGGTCAGCATTTCGTCGCGAGTCACCACCTCGAAACTTGCCTGCTGCGGAAGGAACTCCTCCGCGAGGTCGTCCATCTCGTCCAGGTCGGGGAGGAGCAGCGCAGAGATGGGCTGCGGATCGCGGTCGCGCAGCATCAGTTCCAGTCGCTCGACAAGGGCTTGTAGAGTTCTCGCAATCGCGAAGGTTGACGACGCCAACAGCCGGCGGAGTACGAGCGTAATGAGCGCGCGCTGCCCGGAAGGGATCGCTGCCAGCACAGGACGCTGGAGATACTCCGAGACAAGATCGTAGAGCCGCTGCTCAGCGTCACTCGGACGGAAGTCCTGCGTGATCGGCGTACGGTTGGTGAATCGCACGTACTCGAGCACCTGCGAGCGCAAGGTGCGCGTGAGCGCGCCCCGGAGCCGAGTGCGCAAGAGGCTTGCGCGAGCAGGGTCTAGACCGGCTCCGCCACCGAATTGCTCACGGAAGGAGCGCTCGTCACCAAAGAGGTGTGGGTCGAGAAAGCTCGCCAGTCCGTACAACTCGAGCAGCGAGTTCTGGAGCGGAGTCGCCGTCAGCAACAGCTTCTGCCTGCCTGCGGTCGCATCGCGCAACGCGCCGGCGATCCGGCTGCTCGGCTTGTAGACGTTGCGCAACCGGTGCGCTTCGTCGAACACCACGAGATCCCAAGGCACTCCCATGACATCGTCGGCGCGTGCCGCTGCGAACTGATACGAGGTGATGACGATCTCGTCGGCCCTCTCGAACAGACGTTGGCGACCTGACGCGCGCTCGGCCGACGCCGCATGACCGTCAAGGATCATCGACGGAAGTCCGAACTTCTGCCGCAGCTCCTCCTGCCACTGTTTGCGAAGACTGGCTGGGACAACAAGGAGGATGCGACGCCGTCGCTCAGCCCATCGCTGCGCAAGTACGAGCCCCGCCTCGATCGTCTTTCCAAGCCCGACCTCGTCAGCGAGGATCACTCCCTTCGAGAGAGGAGATCGAATCGCGAACAACGCTGCGTCCACCTGATGCGGATTGAGATCTATACGTGCGTTGGCGATCGAGCGTGACAGGTCCGCGACAGCTCCGCCAGAGTCGTTGATGCTCAGGGCGTGAGCCCAGAAGGCAGCATGGTAGGGTGTCGGCACCACACAACTTCGCTCAGTGACCTGTGGTGCGGCAGTCCAAACCGGCTTGCAACAGAACGACGGCCCAACCTGCCAACTGCACGCCCCTTCCTGTATCTTCGTAGATGTCGCACGTACTCTCCGAAGGAGCATGGCAGTGAAGGCGATTTTGTTGATCGACCACGGCTCGCGTCGTGTCGCAGCGAACGAGATGATGGACTGCATGGCCAACCTCGTGCAGTCCATGGCCGGACCCGATGTCATCGTGCGCCACGCGCACATGGAGCTGGCCGAACCCTCCATCGGGGTTGGCGTCCGGAACTGTGTCGACGCGGGCGCCACTGAGCTCACCGTGTTCCCCTACATGCTGTCGCCGGGCAAGCACTCCACTGGCGACATCCCCCGACTCGTCGCCGCGGCGGCGACCGCGTTTCCGACACTCCATGTGAACGTCACGAATGCATTTGGCGTACACGAGAAGCTCGCGGAACTCATCCTCGAGCGCGCCGGTCTGCCGATCGCGCACCCGTTGAGCGAGCGCGACGCTGAGCGCTGTTGGCATTCGTCGCAGTCGGGCACGGCCTGCGGCGACGCATGCCGAAGCCACCCGGTGGCCACACCGTTGGCCGCGCACGCATCCAACGCCTTGGCCGGGAACGGTTCATGACGACCGAGTCCGCGGTCTCGCACCCGGCGCTCACTACCTTCTCCGACGACGAAACAGCCTTTCGCGATGCGGTCGCCGGATTCGCCGCGGAAGAGGTGACGCCGCGTGTCATGCCGATGGAGCGTGCCGGAAAGATCGATCCCACGCTCATCGCGAAGTACTTCGAGATGGGCCTGATGGCCATCGAAGTTCCGGAACAGTACGGCGGAGCGGCAGGCTCGCTCATGATGGTCGCCATCGCGGTCGAGGAGGTCAGCAGGATCGACGCAGCCGCCGCCATCCTCATCGACGTCCAGAACACGCTCGTCAACTATCCCATCAATCGCTACGGCAGTGACGCCCTCAAGGCGAAGTACCTCCCGCGCCTCGCCACCGACACCATCGGTGCGTATGCCCTGAGCGAGCCCGGCTCCGGATCCGACGCCTTCGGCTTGGCCACACGCGCCGAGAAACGCGGCGACTCGTGGATACTCACCGGCAGAAAGATGTGGATCACCAATGGTGCCGAAGCCGGGATCTACGTCGTGTTCGCGAACACCGATCCTGCAGCCGGCTACAAGGGCATCACGGCATTCATCGTCGAGCGCGAGTTTCCCGGGTTCTCCGTGGGCAAGAAGGAGGACAAGCTCGGCATCAGGGCCTCCAGCACCACCGAGCTCATACTCGATGGCGTCGAAGTGCCGGCCGAGAACGTACTCGGCCCGGTGGGACAGGGTTACAAGGTCGCCATCGAGACGCTGAACGAGGGACGGATCGGCATCGGCGCACAGATGATCGGCATCAGTCAAGGAGCGCTTGCGGCGGCTACTGCGTATGTGAAGGAACGACACCAGTTCGGAAAACCGCTCGCTGAATTCCAGGGCATCCAGTTCCAGCTCGCCCAGGCACGCACGGAGACGGAAGCGGCGCGCCTCATGGTCTACAATGCCGCCCGGCTCAAGAACGCAGGACACGACATCGCGATGGAGGGCGCCATGGCGAAGCTGTTCTCCAGCCAAGTTGCAGAACGGGTGACGTCCATTTCGCTCGAGCTGTTCGGCGGATATGGCTACACCACGGACTATCCCGCGGAGAAGTTCTATCGCGACGCGAAGATCGGAGCTATCTACGAGGGCACCAACAACATGCAGCTCGCCACCATCGCCAAGACGATGCTGCGCTGAGGACAGCACCATGCGTCTCCGCCTGGCCATCACAGTCAGGATCGTCATCCCACCACCGCCTCCTGATGACCCACCCAGAGCAGGCGCCCGAGGCGCCTGAGGCACCCGACGCACCTGACGCAACCCTCGCGCGCCGCGACAAGATCAAGCGCGCCCTCAAGGGCCGCGGCCGCCTCGAGATGATTCGTCGCTCCGAGTTGCTCGAGGCCACCGACTCCATTCCCGCTCTTGACCGCGCGGCGCGCATCGCGGCCCGCGCGTTGCGCGCGCGGATCGCGCAGGTGAACATCCTCACCGATCGCGTGAAGCTGCCCATAGCGGTGCACACGGAGCCGGACGAGGACCGTGACACGTGGAGCCGGCGCCGCCGCGCCGGCAACTCCTACTGCAAGTACGTCATATGGAGCCGAGCGCCATTCATCGTCGGCGATGCGTCGAAAAACAGCTTTGTCCGGAACAGCCACGCGACACGCGAGCTCGGGATCGTCTCCTACCTAGGCGTCCCCATTCACGGGCCAGCCCACGACAAGTCGAAGGCGCCAGTGCTCGGCACTCTGTGCGTCGTGGACCGCGTGCCGCGCGACTGGACGGCCGCGGATGTGGAAACGCTCATTGATATCGCGGCCAGCGTTTCTGAGGAGATCGAGTACCGCCTCCGCTCACATTCCGAAGTGCGCGCCGCGCGACGACAGACCCTGCGCGTGATGGAGAATGTCGGCATTGGCATCCTCGGCACGGATGCACTCGGCGTCATCACCTACGCGAATCCCGCGGCGCAGCGCATGCTCGGCTACAGCTCCGAGGACCTGATCGGTCGTGACCAGCATGCGCTCATGCATCATTCGCATGCGGATGGCACCCGATATCACGAGGCGACGTGCCCGAACTATCACGCCCGCATCGAAGGCCGTACCCTGCGCGCATCGGGCGACACCTTCTGGAAAAGCGACGGCTCGCCGATCGCGGTCGACACCCTGATGACGCCGCTGTTCGACCGCGGCGAAATCGTGGGAACGGTACTCACCGTCGAGGACGTCACGGTGCAGGTCGCCGAGCGCAACGCACGTATCACGGCGGAAAATACCAATCGCGCGAAGACGGACCTGCTCGCCGCCATGACGCATGAGCTCCGCGCACCGGTGGCGGCGATCGCCGAGCATACCAATCGACTGGAGAGCACGATGCGCGACGTCGCCACGGCCGAACAGCGCGGCGAGCTGCACAACATCCTGCGCAGCCAACAGCACCTGCTGGGCCTCATCGAGAACATGGCCGGCTTTGCCACGCTCGAAGCCGGCCCGGACACGAAGGAGTAGCCCTACTCCTTCGCCTTGAGGGTGACGCTGATGATTCCGTTCGCCGCGGCGGGATCGCTCGACATCTGTGCGGCCGCTGCGCCCTTGTAGACGTTGATGGTGGCGATCTGTCCTGGCGCCAGTTGCGCGAGCGCAGCCGACGTCGACACCACGCCGTCAATCATCACGATCCCGTCGAACGATTTCCTCGAGAGCGACGGGCCGTCGGCCACGCGGAACTTGGCGCTGTCCGGCGCCGGTGAACGGAGCTTCACCTTCATGTTCGTGAGGTCCATCCCCGTCAGCGACTTGGCGTGGCTCAGTGTGTAAATCTCGACCTGCTCCTTGTCCGCGGCGGACTTCCTCCCGACGATGTTGACGCTGGCGATACTGGCCGGCGCCAGGGCATGCGCCTCGGCTGCGCTGACCTTCACTCCGTCCACCATGTAGAGGCGGTCGGCGGAAACCTTCTCCGCGAGCAGCTTCGCGCTGATGGCCGCCTTCTCGGCACTTTCGACGCTCATCGCGTCGACGTCCGCCGACGTGGGCATCCGTGCTTCGCACGCGACCCCGACGGAGAGGAAGGCGATGGCGCCCAACACGCCGGCGCGGGCAAGGGCGAATCTCGTGCGTGAGTGCTTCATGGCGAGCAGTCTCCTTTCGAGGTGTGAGGTCCTGTCCGCCAGCGCCAGCGCACCGATGCGGTGGCCGGCGGACTGGCCGGCGATGTCGATCAACAGCGAGCCGTACGAGCGAGGTGGAACGCCGCGGTGCAGCACACGCGCGTCGCAATCGAGCTCGATGGCGAGGCGTAGCCGAGAGAGGGACCACCACACCGCGGGATGCCATGGCAATAGCGCGGCGACGAGCCAACCGGCGGCGAGCAGCAGCTGGTCGCGCGCCTTCAGGTGCTCGCGCTCGTGCACGATGATGAGACGCTGCTCGTCGATCGTTCGCTCGAGCAGCCAGCTCGGCACCACGATCTCCGGCCGCGCGAATCCGATGACAGCAGGACCCGTCGCGAGCGCGATGCGCACCGTCGTGCCGTGCACGTGGTGCACCGGCCATACTCGCCTTGCCCGGTCGGCACGACGGCTGACGATCACCAGCACGCTCAGTACCGATGCGCTGAGCAATAGCCACGCGGCGGCCAACGCAACCAGCACGGTTGTCGGCGTGTGGGCCGACGCGGCCGCGAGCGTATGCGACACGGAGGATGCGATCGCCGCACGCGCGCTGGCGATCGTGTTCAGGAGGCCCGCCGGTGCGAGGGAGGGCGCCTGCACGCCGGCGTCGATATTCGTCGGCGCCGGAGCCCTGAACGCCGACGCAGTCTGCTCACGACGTGGAGCGAGAATGGCCAGGGCGACCATGCCGCTGAGTGCGGCGAGCCAAACCCAGCGGGTGGGCAGCGCGGTGCGGCGGAGAACTCCGTCGATGGAAAGCGCGGCGAGGGCGAGCAGCGTGCAGACGAGCAGCACGTAGAGTATCCAGGCCATGATCAGTCCTCCTCCTCGAGCCGCTCGGCGAGCAGCCGGCGCATGCGTTCAAGCTCGTCACGACTGAGGTCGGAGTCGGACACGAACTGGGCGAACATCCGCTCGGCAGAGCCGTGGAAGATGGCGTCGCGAATCCTGGCGATCGCGCTGCCTCCGGCTCGTTCCGCGCCCACGTTGGGCAGATAGCGGTAGGCGCGACCCTCCGCCTCGTGTCGCACGTATCCCTTCTCCTCGAGGGTCTGGAGGGCCGAGAGAACGGAGGTGTAAGCGAGCTTTTCGTCGAGTGCTTCGCGCACTTCCGCGACGGTGGCGGATCCGAGCCGCCAGAGGATGCTCATGACTTCGAGCTCGCGTGGCGGGAAATAGATGTCAGACATGGGCCTCATCTACGGGTTCTTCCGTAGGCTATCAACGCTCATCCCCTTTGTCAACTGGTTTTTCAGTAACAGAGACCGGAGCGTCGTCATCCAGCCAGTAGCGCGGACCCGGTCCCCGTTCGGCGATCCTGTCGCCGGGGTTGAGAATCGCGCATCGATCGAGCGACAGACAGCCGCACCCGATACAGTCAGTGAGGCCGCGCTTGAGCCGCACCAGCTCGGCCATTCGCTCGTCGATGCGATGGGCCCAGGTCGCGGAGAGCCGAGCCCACTCCTCACCGCACCTTCCGCTTTGGCGCCAGCCTCGCGCTTCTCCTCGTCGTTTCAGCCGCGCCGCTCGTCGCACAGCGCTTCTCCGACTCCGATGACGGCCGCTGGCTGGAGAACTGCCGAAGCGGCTGGCACGGCAACGACGATCGCGGGCGTGCGTGCGAAGAGCGCGTCGTACCGGTAAGGCTCAGCGGCCGCATCATCGAGATCGACGGACGGGAGAACGGCGGCATCCGCGTGATGGGATGGGATCGCGATTCCGTGCAGGTGACCGCACGATTACAGGCGAACGCGCGCTCGTGGTCGCGCGGCGAGAGCTGGTCGGCGAGCTACGTCGTGTACGTTCCGCGTCGCTTCGACCTTCGGCTCAACGCGCATAACGGCGGCGTGGGAGTCACCGGCGTATCGGGGCGGTTGGAGCTGAGCACGGAGAACGGCTCCGTAAGTCTCAGCGAAGTGGGTGGCGACATGCGCGCCCGCACGCAGAACGGCTCGGTGAACGTGGAGCTCGCGGGCAGCAAGTGGGACGGCCGAGGGCTCGATGCGGAGACACAGAACGGGTCGGTGCGCATGGGCATTCCGGCGACGTACGTCGCGACGATCGAGACAGGGACTGTGAACGGGCGCATGAACACGGACTTTCCCGTGACGCACTCCGGCCGAATCGGACGCCGGATGACGCTGCCGCTGAACGGCGGTGGTACGCCGATTCGGGTCGAGACGACCAACGGATCCGTATCGTTGACGCGCCGCTAGGAGGCCGGTCTCCTTGCGGACTGAGGGCTACTGATACAGATTCAGGAACGCCATTTTCTGTACTCTATCGCGGAGCCCGCCATGAAGCGCAAGACGGCATCTCGCGTCGCCGAACCGGCGCTCGCGAGGAAGAACATGGACATGGACGTCGCCAAGCTCGAGGCGGTGCGCAGCCTGCTCGGCGCGCGTTCCGACACGGAGGCCGTCGACCGCGCGCTCGACTACGTGCTGTTCCAGGGCGAAGTGACTGCCGCGCTCGAGAGTCTCTACAACCTCGGCGGCGTCGACGACCCGATTTTCAGGGCCACGACCACCGCTCGCCGAGTGCGCTGAGCAGGCGGTCGTGGCCGACCTGTTCGTCCTCGACACGAACGTCTACGTCGAGGCGCTCCGTAATCGCGAGCGGCTCGACGAGCTCGCGCGCTTTCTCCGGCGTGCTGGCATGCGGGTGCGCCTGGACGGCATCGTCGCCATGGAACTGGCGACAGGAGCGACCACGCTGGCGCATGTCCGGGCTGTCCGCGCGCTGACCTCACCGTATCAGCTTCGCGGGTGGACGACCGCTCCCTCGTTTGCTGCGTGCGCCGAAGCGGGACGTGCACTCGCCGAGCTCGCCGCAACTCCGCGCGGGAAGCGTCGCACCGTGGCCCCGTCGATGATCAGGGACGCCCTCCTTGCCGCGTCGTGCCGAGAGGCCGGTGCCGTTCTCGTCACGAGCAATGCCGCGGACTTCGTCGCGCTGCGCAAGCACCTGCGCGGGTTCCGGTTTACCGAACCTTGGCCACTTGCAACCTCGCGCTAGCCGGTGCCGCTGGACCTTCCTTTGCTCCAGCACGGTAGTATTCGGCACAACTTCAATCACACACGCTCACATGCGATTCAGACTGCTTGCGGTCCTGACCGTTCTCGGAACAACAAGACTTACGGCACAAGTGGCTCCTGCCCCGGCACCGGCCGTGAGGCCGCACTTCGACAACACCGGCGTCGGCGACACCTCCATCTTCGCGCCGCTCGAGCTGCCACCGGGCAACATGTTCCGCTCGGCCTCCGGCGCGCCGGGTCCCAAGTATTGGCAGAACCACGCCGACTACGACATCAAGGCGTCGCTCGACACCACGACGAAGACGCTGAGCGGATCACTCCGGCTCAAGTACACCAACAACTCCCCCGACACGCTGCGCTTTCTGTGGTTGCAGATGGAGCAGAACGCGTTCAAGGACAAGTCACTCAACTCGTTCATCTTCCCGCAAGAGTCGCGGTTCGGTGCGCGGGGCTTCGAAGGTGGTGACGTCGTAGAGCGGTTCGACCAGCTCGTCGGCAGCAAGCGTGTCGCGGTGAAGCAGCGCGCGAATGGAACGGTGATGAAGGTGGATCTCGTCGAGGCGCTCGCGCCCGGCAAGGCGGCGACGTTCGACGTCGCGTGGCATTTCCTCATTCCCGAGCACGGCGCCGATCGCATGGGCCGCGACGGCTCGCTCTACGAGCTCGCCCAGTGGTATCCGCGCGTGAACGTCTACGACGACCTGCGCGGGTGGAACACGGAGCCGTATCTCGGACAGGGCGAGTTCTATCTCGAGTACGGCGACTTCAACGTCGAGATCACCGTGCCGTCCGGCTACATCGTGGCCAGCAGCGGCACGTTGACGAATCCGACAGCCGTGCTGACAGCGGCACAGATCGGTCGTCTCGCGCAGGCGATCAAGTCGGCGACGACGGTGAACATCGTGACGCTCGACGAGATTCGCTCGGGCGCCGCTCGTCCGAAGACGAGCAGCGCCACACTCACGTGGAAGTTCGCGGCGAAGAACGTCCGCGACGTCGCGTGGGCTGCGTCGCCGGAGTACATCTGGGATGCGAGCGGCTGGAACGGCATCCTCGCCCAGGCCTACTACCGCCCCAGCGCGGTAGAGCCATGGAAGGACGCGGCGGACCAGACGCGCATGTCGCTCGAGGAGTATTCCACGCGCTGGTACAAGTACCCATGGCCGCAGATGAGTGCCGTCGAAGGACCGATCAGTGGCATGGAGTACCCGATGCTCGTGATGGAGGCAAAGAGCGACGACAAGTACGACCTGTACAACGTCGTCACGCACGAGATCGGGCATAACTGGTTCCCGATGCTCGTCGGCTCCAACGAGCGTGTGTACATGTGGCAGGACGAAGGGTTCAACACCTTCATCAACACGTTCAGCGAAGCGAAGCGCTATCCGGAGAAGGGCGACCAGATGCAGCGCGCGCTCGGCGAGCGGTCCATTGTCGAGCAGGTGCAGACAGCCAACGTGGACGGCCCGATCGACATCATGCCCGACCGCATCGACCCCCGGCTGCTGGGTGTCACGGCGTACGTGAAGCCGAGCGTGGGGCTGCAACTCCTGCGTCAGGAAATCATGGGGCCCGAGGCGTTCGACGACGCGTTCCGCACCTACATCCAGCGCTGGGCATTCAAGCATCCCACGCCGGGCGATTTCTATCGCACCATGGAGGATGTCGGCGGCAAGCGGCTCGACTGGTTCTGGCGCGAGTGGTTCAAGGAGAACGTGAAGTTCGACCAGGCGATCGACACCGTGGTCGTTGCCCCCGCGCCCAACGGTGGGCAGGTCGTCACCGTGGTGTATGGCAAGCGCGCCCGCGGCGTGTTGCCGATTCGCGCGCGCTTCACCTACAGCGACGGATCGGTGGACAGCTACGACTATCCGGCCGAGGTGTGGAGCACGAACACGACGCACTATATGCGGAGGTACAACGTGAGTGGAAAGACGCTCACGCGCATCGAGCTCGACCCGGACAAGCGCCTCGTGGATATCGATCGTACGAACAACACATGGGGCACGCCGGCGATGGCGCCGCGACCGTAGCTCCTCGCAGGTCCGCACGACACCGGGCGCGTCGGCCACAATGGCTGTCGCGCCCGGTTTGCCATGGCGCCGACCGCTAGGTCGATTTCAGCGCGTCGAGTTCGGCGACCAACTCCTCACCGAAGTAGTACGAAAGCTCGGCACGGGCCATCTCGTATGCTGTCGGCCCGTCACCTGCGCACACGAGCGAGTCGTCGGTGAGCTCGTCGGAACAGAACAGTGCCCCGTCGCCGAAGGTCACCGGAAAGAGTGTGCTCACCATCGGCTTGAGCAGGTGGTAGTCGTCGTTCGTCTCGAGCGAGAGCGCGTGCAGCACGCACCCCCGTGAGGTACGGCTGAGAAACACGCACCGTCCGTCGACGACGTTGGTCCTTGTCGCGGCGCCGCCGGGGAAATCAGCGTCCTCCGTCACCCCCGGCATGAACCACGAAGACAGCTCGCGCCCGGTGCGCTCGACGATCTCGGGTGCGCGGGCGAGAATGCGGTCGCGCTCGACCACCGAGACGTCGACGCCGTGCTGGCAGCAGGCGTCGGCGCAGAAGCCACAACTCATGCAGTGTCCGAAGTAGCGGCGACGGAAGATCGCGTCATCGACCGCGTGCACGACGGGTGCGCCATCCCGCGCGACATACGCGCGGGAGAGTGGACGCTGACTCAGGCGGCGCTCGTGTCTTCGGCGTCGACGACGGGTGCTTCGATGGACGCGCGCGGACGCGCCCCCGCTCCACGGCGGCGGTTTCGACCGCGCTTTTTCGCCCCAGCTCCGCTCGCCTGCCCACCAGCGGCTGCCTCGCCCCGCTTGATCACGGATTGACGGCAGGCCTCGAGCACTGCCTCGAGTGCCTCGATGCCATCGTCCGTGGCCTCCAGGAACAGGTCCTTCACCACCGACTCCGCCTTCTCGAGCTGCTTCACGAGCGCGAGCGCCATCCCGCGGCTCGACATGGTCCCGCACAGCTTCGCGTCGATGCGGTTTCCCGCCGGACGCCGGAGCACGGTGACTGTTCCCAGTTTCGCGGGCTGTAGAAAGTACGGGGACTTTTGTGGTGGCCCGCCGCGCTTCTTCGCGGGGCGACGCTTTTTCTCGGTCATGACACAATCATCCTTGAGTGCAGGTCTGTAACGTATGCGGGCTCCACGTGACGCGGGAGGTCCACCCCGCGCCATTCCCCTCGCGTGCCGAGGCTCCCGCCGCGTAGCTTGAGCGACGTAGTGCACCCGCGACCCGAACCAGTACTCCAACCATGTCCACGACCTCTCCCGCCGAAGCGGATCTCCGATATCCCATCGGCAAGCTGGAACGCAAGTCCGTGCTCACCAATGGCGAGCGCACAGCAGCGATCGATGCGCTGGCTGCGGCGCCGAACCAGCTGCGCGCCGCCGTTGCCGGCCTGTCCGATGGGCAGCTCGACACGCCCTACAGACCCGGGGGCTGGACGGTGCGTCAACTCGTGCATCACGTCGCCGACAGCCACTTGAATGCATACACTCGGTTCCGACTCGCCTTCACCGAAGAGAACCCGGTCATCAAGCCCTACCAGGAAGCGAAGTGGGCGGAGCTCGACGATGCGCGCACGATGCCGATCGACGTATCGCTCTCCATTCTCGACGCAATGCACTCGCGTCTGGTCACACTTCTCCGGGCCATGCCGGCGGATTCCTTCCAGCGCATGCTCAGCCATCCGAAGGATGGTCCGATGACGGTGGACGCGCTGCTTACCGTGTACTCGTGGCATGGGAAGCATCACGTCGCCCACGTGACGAGCCTCAAGGAACGCGAGCAGTGGACGTGAACCGCGCGGCGGCGGCGATCGTCGCCGCCATGCTGCTTGCTGGCTGCGGCCGCGAGAAGGGGGCGAAGGCGGATTCGTCGAGCGCGACGGCCGTGAGCGAGGCCAGCGCGCCGCAGGCGATGTCGGGGAGCTGCCCTCGCACCGGACACTGGGGCGACTGCCAGTTGCGCGCGCGGCTGGGAGAGTCGGGGCTCGCGCCGCGCAGCACGTCGGACAAGGTCGGCGACCTGCCGCAACTTCCAGTGCAGCCGACGACGCTATTGCTCGGCAACGCGGGACTGGCGTTCTACCTCTTCCCTGACACGCTGGTGCGCCGCCGCGCCGCCGCCACGCTCGACACGGCGAAGTTCATTCCGCAGACGCGGCCCGTGAGCATGAAGGCAGAGACGACGCTGATCGAGAACGACAACGTGCTCGTGCTGCTGTTCAGCAAGAACGAGCATCAGCGCGAGCGCGTGGCGGACGCCATCACGGCTGGACCGCCTCAGCCGTGAGGCGCGGATGACCCGCACGCGCAAGCTTTGCCTCGGGTTGGTCGCGGCAGCGATGCTCGCCTCCTGTTCCGTGAGCCAGGACCAGGAGGTGGAGCTCGGCCGCCAGAACGCGGCGGAGATCAATGCAAAGCTGCCGATCATCCGTGATCCGGTGGTCACGGACTACGTGCAGCAGCTCGGCCTCGCGCTGGCGAAGACCACTTCGCGCGCGGACCTCGACTGGCGCTTCTTCGTGGTGGACAGCCGGGACGTGAATGCGTTCGCGCTGCCGGGTGGATTCGTGTACGTGAACCGCGGACTGATCGAGCGCGCGCAGTCGCTCGACGAGCTGGCGGGCGCGCTGGGCCACGAGATCGGCCACGTCGTGCGACGGCATTCCGTGCATCAGATGGAGAAGGGCGCAAAGGCCAACGTCGCGGTGACGCT
Organism: Gemmatimonadales bacterium; assembly: GCA_038319955.1. Taxonomy (GTDB): domain Bacteria; phylum Gemmatimonadota; class Gemmatimonadetes; order Gemmatimonadales; family Gemmatimonadaceae; genus AG11. The sequence continues at coordinate 14,566 of JBBQDT010000021.1, forward strand.
GACGTGCACGCTCACACGGCTGTGCAACAGCGATCTCGCGAACACGGCGATCCAGGTGGGCGGCGCGGCGCTGTTCGCGCGCTACAGCCGGATGGACGAAGCGGAGGCCGACTCGGAGGCGGTGCTGAACGTGGTGCGGGCGGGCATCGATCCGCGTGGCATCCCCGCGCTGTTCGAGCGGCTGCTCGAGGAGCGACGCACGTCGCCGTACTTCATCGAGGGATTTTTCGCGTCACATCCCCTGGAGGAAGACCGCATCCGCGCGACACAACGCGAGATCGACGCGCTCGATCCCTCGCTGATCAACGGGCTCCGTTCGAGCGATGCAGGCTACGACGCCTTTCGCGCTCGGCTGCGTGCGCTGCCACACCCGCCAACCATGCGGCAGTGAGCTGAACTGTACGCGTTCCGTCGATGCGGCAATCACGCTTCACATCGGTGCGGTGCTCGCCTGCGCAGCCTCGAGGACGATGGACCCAGCAGGCAGCGGTCCGGGCGGCGCCGTGACGCCACCCGAGACGATGAACGCCAGCACGTCCGCACTGTCCGCATTCACCCGCGTGAGGGCGCTCGTCGGGAAGATGAGCACCTGGCCGGCAATGCTGTACGAGAACGGCAGGTAGACCGTGACGTGGCCCGGCAAGCCGAGTCCGCCCAGCGACTCCTGCGTCACGAAGCCGATCGCGCGCGCCACGCCCCCCGGATACGGTGTCACGATCACCGGCTGATCGAAGCGACGCTTTTCCCCAACGAACGCATCGAGCAGGTCGCGCGTGGAGGAATAGACGAGTCGCACGAACGGCAGCCGGTTGAGCAGGCTCTCCACGCCATTCAGCACGCCGCGCGTGAGAAAGAACTGGGCAAGGAACCCCACCGTCGTGATCAGCAGCACCGTGACGACGAAGCCCACGCCGGGAATCGAGATGCCCAGCCAGCCGTCGATCGTCGTGAAGACGCGGTAGCAGACGTACGCGGTGATGGCGAGGGGAGCGAGAAAGACGATCCCCTTGAGGAAGTAGTTGAGGAAGCGGGTCACGGGAGTGTCTTCATGTGCCGCGCGGCAGGCGTACCGCGAAGGTGGAGCCGCGCCCCACCTCGCTCTGGACGCGGAGTTCGCCGCCCATCCCGCGCACGAGGTCGCGGCTGATGGCGAGTCCGAGTCCCACGCCCTGCTGGCTGGTGTGAGTGAGATGACGGTCGACCTGCACGAATGGTTCGAACACGCGCTCGAGCTGGTCAGCGGCGATGCCACGACCCATGTCGCGCACGGTGAGCTCGACCCACGAGTTGTCCGCGGATCCGATCAACTCGATGCTGCCACCTGCGTCGGTGAACTTCACGGCATTGGTGAGAAGATTGAGCAACAACTGCTGGAGCTTCTCCATGTCGGCGCGTACCGTGACGCTGGCGTCGCACCCCTGCTGCCGATAGCGCACCCCCTTCGCGTCCACCTGCGGCAGGATCATCGCGTCGATGGCCGAGAGCACGTCGTCGAGCACGATATTGGTGAAACGGTACTCGATCTGCCCTGCCTCGAGCCGCGCAAAGTTGAGGATGTCGTTCACCAGCGACAGCAACAGCCGTTGGCTGCGCCTGATGCGCGCGAGGTCCTCGAGCTGGTTCGGTGTAACGGGGCCACGCACGCCCATCGCCAACAACTCGGTGTACCCCAGCGCGGCATTGATCGGCGTACGCAGCTCGTGGCTCATGTTCGCGAGAAATTCTGCCTTCGCACCATTCGCCCGCTCGGCCTCGGCGCGCGCACTGAGCGCCTCCTGGAGCGCCGTCTCCGTCTCTGCCGTTCGCTGCATCAGCTCTTCGGTGGTCGCCTGGAGCTCCTCGTTGGCCGCTTCGGACTGCACGGCGAGCGCCTCGAGCTGGAGCGTCTGCAACTCCATCCCGAGCGCCTGCTGCTCGAGCAGCTCCCGCGCGTCGAGCACGGAGCGATGGAGCTGGGCATTGTCGATGGCGACGCCCGCGCGCTTCCCGATCTCGATCGCGAGCTGGAAGTCGGCATCCACCAGGCTTGGACGGGCTTGGTCGTTGACCATCGTGATGGTGCCGATGACCCCACTGCGCCCCACCAGCGGCGCGACCACGTAGTTCTTCAGGCCCAGGAGGCGGAGCAGGCGTGCGTGTTCGGCATCGGACGCGACGGAGTCCACCAGTTCATCCGACACCTCGCCGTGCTGGGCGACGCCGGTGCGGGTGACCTCGTAGGCTCCATACGGCGACGAGCGGTCTTCCGGATAGCGTTCGGCGATCTCCCTCACCAGCCGAACCCGCTGGGCATCGACGTGATGCACGGCGACGCGGCGCAGTGAACCGTCGGGCGTCAGGAGATCCACGGCGCACCAGTCGGCGATGCGCGGCACGGCGAGGGTGGTCACCTCCACCAGCGTCCGTTCGTAGTCGAGCGAGTTGTGCGCCAACGCATCGCCCACTTGCGAGAGGAATTCGGCGCGGTCGCGCGCGCTCTCTGCCGACAGCCGTGCGGCAGCTTCACGCTCGAGGGCGATGCGGTCCGTGATGTCCTGTGCCGTACCCACAAGGCGAGCGGGCTGGCCGTGGACTTCGCGAACCACCTCGCCGCGGCCGAGGATGATGCGCACGGACCCGTCGTCACGGACGATGCGATGCGTATGGATGAACGGCTCGCCTGTGTCGAGGGCGCGGCGCACGTTCGCGGCCACGCGATCGCGATCATCCGGGTGCAGGCGCGCGACGTATGCCTCATAGGTCGGATCGAACCCCGTATGGTCCATTCCGAAGATCCGGAACAGTTCGGCGGACCAGGTGATGCGATTGATGGCGATGTCCCATTCCCAGCTGCCCACCTGCGCGATACGCTCGATCTCGGCGCGAAAGCGCTCGCTGCGCGCCAGCGCCTCGTCCGCCGAGGCCGTTCGCCCGAATTCGCCAGTACTCGTCATCGCCTGCGCCGTGGAAATACGCTCACTTGGTCGCGGGAGGGAGCCAGGATCGAGTGCCGGTGTGACAATCGCGAACCGCGTCGCCGTAAGCTACGGTATCTTTCAGCCGATGACGACCTTTCGCCCCGCGGTCACGCATCTCAAGCGTGTCGATCCAGTGCTTGCCGGGATCATCGCCCGCGTCGGGCCATGTCGCATGGAGCAGCGGCGCACGGGTACGCATTACGACGCCCTCGTGCGGTCGATCGTCTTCCAGCAGCTATCGGGCAAGGCGGCGGGGACGATCCACCGTCGGTTCAGCGAGCTGTATCCCGCCAGGCGTATTCGCGCCGAGCGCGTCCTGGCGTCGACCGATGAGCAGTTGCGGTCGGCCGGACTTTCGCGCCAGAAGATCGGCTACCTCCGCGACCTCTCGGCGCGCGTCGTGGACAAATCGTTGCCGCTCGCGCATCTGGGACGCCTCTCCGACGACTCCATCATCGAGCACCTCGTGCAGGTCAAGGGAATCGGCCGGTGGACAGTGCAGATGTTCCTGATGTTTCGGCTGGGTCGCCCGGACGTCCTTCCAGAGCTCGACCTCGGCGTCCAGAACGCGATCCAGCGCGCCTATGGCCTGAAGACGCGGCCGACGCCCCAGGATGTCTCGAGGCTGGGCGAGAAATGGCGGCCCTACGCGTCAGTGGCGAGCTGGTACCTTTGGCGCTCGCTGGAAGGCGACGCGGCGTTGTGAGACCGCGGCGCAGCGCACTGCCATCCTGATGGTACCGGGCAGGATGACAGGCGTGCGACATGCGGAAAGTACCGCTCCACTCGCTTCGCTCCCGGGGCACCGCTCCGCTCGACTCCTGGCACAGGCCCCAGGGCAACGAGTGTACGAGTGCCCGTCACTCGGGCGTCATTCGTATTCGGAGGGCCCTCGCCGGAGCGTCAGCGTGAAGGTCGAGCCGAGGCCTTCGCGGCTCCACACCGCCAGTTCACCACCCATGCCTCGCGCGAGGTCTCGCGAGATCGCGAGGCCAAGACCCACGCCGTGATTGGAGGGCGCAGTCAAGGGCGCCAGCTGGATGAATGGGTCGAAGACCGTCTCCAGCTTGTCTGCGGGAATGCCGATGCCCGTATCGGATACCCGCAGCTCGATGAGATTGCCGTCGGCTTCGTGCGGGGCAACGCCGAATGAAACCCGGCCCCCGATGGGTGTGAACTTGGTGGCATTGCCGAGCAGGTTGATGAGGATCTGCCTGAGCTTCTCGGCGTCTGCCATCACCACGTACCGCTCGTTGGCCAAGGTGCTGCTGAACGATAGCCCTGCGGCGGCCATTTGTGGCTCCACCATCGCCGAGACGTCCTTCATCGTGTGGCCGACGTCCACGGCGCTGAGCGCATAGGTCACGTGCCCCGCCTCGAGCTGCGTGAAGTTCAGGATGTCGTTGATGAGGGCGAGCAGGTGTCGTTGCGCCCGCGCGATGCGGTCGAGCGCGTTGTGCTGATCGGGGCTCACCGGGCCGTGTAAACCCATGTCAATGAGCTGCACGTGACCAGCGATGGCGTTGAGCGGCGTACGGAGCTCGTGCGACATGTTGGCGAGAAACTTTCCCTTCGCCTCGTTGGCCAGGCGCAGCTTCTCCGTCGTCAGCGACAATTCGTCGCCATGCTCGCGCATCTGGTCGCTGCTGAGTTCCAGCTCCAGCTGTTGCTCGCGCAGCTGCTCGTTGGCCGCCTCGAGCTCGATCTGCTGCTCCTGGAGTTGCTGGTTCGCCGTTTCGATTTCGAGCGCCTGCTCCTGAAGCGTGTAGTTGCGCTTCGACAGCTCCTCGGAAACCTGAACCTGGCGCATTGCCTGCCGGGAGAACCGCTGCACCACGAGAAACGAGATGGCCGCAGAGGTCACGACGCCGAACAGGAGGGCGAACTTGAGGGCCTCCTGGTCGGACTGCTCTCGCATCGACCGCTCATCCAGCAGGCGGTGCGCTTCCGTCTCGATCTCGGAGAAGACCGTGCGCGCGCTGTCCATCAACCGCCTGCCTGATCCTTCGCGGATGAGCATGGCCGCGGCCGTCGCGCCGTCTCGCCGACGCAGGGCGATGGCAGTGTCGAGGACGGCGAGTCGCCTCGCCGTGATCGGGATCAGTTGAAGGAGCAACTGCTGCTGGTGCTCGTTGTCGCTCGTCAGCGTCTTGAGACGCGACAACTCGATGGCGACGGAATCCCGCCCGCTGTGAAAGGGCTGGAGGTAACGCTCGTCGCCCGTGATGAGGAAGCCGCGCTGCCCGGTCTCCGCATCCTGGAGATGGGAGAGCGCCGATGACGAGTTGGCGAGCACGGCCTCGGAGTGGCGTACCCAGGCCCGTCCCTCGTCGGCGCGGCCGAACAGCTCGGCGCTCCAGATCGCGAGCGCAGCCAGCAGAACGACCGGCGCGATGGCGAGTGCGCGATCGCGGTTGGACGAGGTGGTTCGGCGTGACGTCATGGGCGCGAAATGTCAGAGTGCGCACCGTTGCCCGCAACTACGCGAGGCGACTCGGCCCAATACGGTGACGCGCGACCCTGTTCCCGTCGATATTTTGTGTGAATGCTCGTCGTGAAGGACGATTCCGAAAAAGTTCGCCTGTACGGCATCATGCGCCGGCGGGCCACCGCACTGCTCGCCGCGTTCGCGGTGATCTTCGTCGTCACCGCCATCGTCGGCCATCAGCGCCCGGACATCGCGCCCTTCTGGATGGGCCTCGTGCGGGCGACCGCGGAGGCCGCCATGGTGGGCGGCATTGCGGACTGGTTCGCGGTGACCGCGCTGTTCCGTCACCCGATGGGCATTCCCATCCCGCACACGGCCATCGTGGCACACCGGAAGGACCGGATCGGTCGAAGCCTCGGCAACTTCGTGGGCAACAATTTTCTCGCGCGTGACGTGATTGCACGGCAGCTGTCGGGCCTGCGGCTTGGTGAGCGCGCGGCGCAGTGGCTCTCGGAGCCGGAGCATCAGATGCGCGTGGCGCGCGCCATCGCCGGAGGGCTGTCGCGCGCCGCGGAGTCGATCCCCACCGAAGAGCTGCAGGCCACGGTGCACGAGACACTCGTGGAGCAGTTGCGGAAGGCGCACGTGGCCCCGCTGCTGGGCGACCTGCTGGCGCTGGCGACGACCGATGACCGGCACCAGGAAATGCTCGACAAGCTGGTGCAGCTGGTGAGCCGCATCGTTCGCGACAACAAGGAGCTCATCCGGGTTCGCATCTCGGAGGAAAGCCCGTGGTGGGTACCCGGCGCGGTGGACGACAAGCTGTACCAGAAGATCGTCGCGGGCATCGAGCGGACGCTGGAGCAGGTGGCCGTGGACGAGCAGCATCCGCTGCGTGCGCAGTTCGACAGTGCGTTGCGCGGCTTCGTGGAGAAGTTGCACAACTCGCCCGAGACGATCGCCCGCGCCGAAGCGATGAAGGAGAAGCTGCTGGGACATCCGGCGGTGGAGGAGCTGTCCGATGCACTTCTGGGCGCCGCGCGGATGTCGCTGGCGAAGTACTCTGGACCGGACGCGCCATCGCCGGAGCCGCTCGAGCGGGCCATCGGCGCCATCGCGGATCGCGCGCTGGGGAACCCGGCGTTCCTGAAGGATGTAGACGATGCGGTGGAGCGGCTCGTCCTCGGGGTGGTGGATCAATACAGGCCCGAGGTCGCCGAAGTCATCGCCAGGACGGTCGAAGGGTGGGATGCCACCGACGCCTCGAGGAAGATCGAGGTCCAGATCGGGCGGGATCTCCAGTTCATCCGCATCAATGGCACGTTGGTCGGCGGTCTCGTCGGCCTCGTGCTCTATGTCGTCAGCGTGCTCGTTCGATGAGCATGCCGCTCAACCCCGAGGAGGGTTCGTGATCCGCCGTCTTGCCATCGCCTTTCACCACGCCGCCCCGAGTGCGGTCAGGAGCCTGCTGCTCCTATGCGCGCCCATGCTGCTCACTGCGCAGACCCAGCTCGAGTACGCCGGACGTCGCACGGACGTGGCGAACAAGCTGCCGGGCGACGCCGTGTTCGTCGCGTTGGGGGGCCACGAGCCAGCGCAGGACTACCTGTCGTTCTACCAGGCGCCGTCGTTCTACTACCTCACGGGCTTCAAGGAGCCGGACGCCGCGCTGATCATGGTGAAGCAGGGTGGTGCGGTGCGCTGGGCGAACATGTTCGTGCGCACGCGCCAGCCGAGCCGCGAGGTGTGGACGGGCACGCGGGTGGGCGTGGACGGCATCGGGACGCTCACGGGCATTCGCGGTCGCGCGTCGGGTGAGCTGTACAAGGTGCTCGACTCGCTCGCAGCAGCGGGCCTGCCGTTCTACGTGGTGGGTGCGGTGGGCACACGCGGCGAGGATGACGACGGGGCGGTGTTCCGCACGCCCGACGAGCAGCTGTTCGACCGGTTGAAGCGGAAGACGCCATCGCTCAAGCTCACCGTGGCGAACGACATCGTTGAGCAGCAGCGGGGCACCAAGACCGCAGCGGAGATCATCAACATCCGCAATGCGGTCGACCTCACGATGCGCGCGCTTCGGGAGGTCATTCCCACGGTGAAGCCGGGCATGAACGAGTTCGAGCTCCAGGCGCTGATCGAGTACACGTTCCGGCGCAACGGCGCGGACCGTCCGTCGTTCGCCTCCGTCGTGGGCTCGGGTCCCAACTCCACGACCCTGCACTACAATGCCGACGACCGGTTCATCGGCGCGACTGACCTCATCGTGATGGACGTCGGCGCCTCGTTCAAGGGCTACGCCGCCGACATCACGCGCACCATTCCGGCGAGCGGCATCTTCTCGAACGAGCAGCGTGTGATCTACCAGCTCGTCCGCGACGCACAGAAGGCCGCGGAACGACAGGCGACACTGGGCAACGCGGCGCGCCTGATGACGGACTCGTCGAACGCGGTCATCGCCGCCGGTCTCGCGCGGCTGGGACTCATCGAGTCGCCGGGCGCGATGTACGACTGCACCGGTGGTGCGACGCCGAGGCAGTGCCAGCAGTTCCAGCTGTTCTACATGCATGGCCTGAGTCACGGCATCGGGCTCGAGGTGCACGATCCGGAGCAGTACTACTACACCGGCAAGATCCAGCCGGGTAGCGCATTCACGATCGAGCCCGGTGTGTATGTGCGTGAGCACATCCTGGAGGAGATTCCGGACACGCCACGCAACCGCGAGCTGGCGGCGAAAGTGCGCAAGGTGGTGGACACGTACAAGCACATCGGCGTGCGCATCGAGGACAACTACATCGCCACCACGCAGGGAGTGGAATGGGTGTCGCAGGTACCGCGCGAGATCACCGAGATCGAGGCGATGATGAAGCAGGGATCCGCGGGCGTCGCCGCGCGCGACGAGTTTCGCGTGGAGAAGTACCGCCTGATTCCGTGACGTTCACCCTTCGGCAATCGTAGAACCAGCGGGAACTCCACGCTCGCGGCTGTCGGCGAATGGCAGTCGTCCCAGCCCATTGCCGCGTAGAGCCCGATGCCCGAGCAGGCCGAATCACGAGTACTCAAGGCCGCGACGGTCACGTTCCTCTTCGCGTTCCTGCTGATCGGCCTGCTGGTGTTCCGCGACTACGGCATCTCGTGGGACGAGTTCGCGACGCGCACGTTCGGCATGATGAACGTCGTGGAGAGCGTGCCGAACGCCGCGTCGCTCGATTCCCTGCGCGCCGCCGATGGTCCGGCGTACGAGCGGTTCGGACCCGCGTTCGAGATCCTGCTCGTGCGCGCGGAGCTCATGATGCAGACGAGGGATCTCCGTCGGATCTTCGAGATGCGTCACCTCGCCAACTTCCTGTTGTTCTTCCTGGGCGTGGTGCTGTTCAACCAGTTCTGTCGCCGGCGATTCGGGGTCGGGCTCGCGCTCCTGGCAACGGTCTCCCTCGTCGTCAGCCCGGTGCTCTTCTCGCACGCATTCTACAACGTCAAGGACATTGCGTTCCTGACGATGTTCATCGCGTCGATGTACTCGCTCGACGCGATGCTCGCCAATCCAACCTGGCGCACGGTGGCCGTACACGCCGTGACGACGGGTGTGCTCGTGGGCACGCGCGTCATCGGCATCTTTGCGATGTTGCTGACGGTGGTGGCGGCACTCGCGCAGCGGCCCACCAGGCGCACGTTGCTCGTGTTGATCGGCTACGGTGTGCTCGTGGCGCTCGTGCTGCCGGTCGTCTGGCCCGTGCTCCGGATCGATCCCATCGGGATCGTGAAATGCGCCGTTCTCGGCTCCACGAGCAATCCGTACATCAATCCCGACCTGTTCCGCGGCAAGCTCCTGCATGCCGACGCACTGCCGTGGGACTATCTCCCCACGTGGATCCTGATCACGACACCAATCGTCGTCACGGTGCTGTTCGTCGTGGGCACCGGAACGATGATTTTGAACGCCGCGCGCAGGCCGATGGCGTACGTCGCGCGAGAGCGGCAGCGCGACCTCATCGTGTTCTGCTGGTTCTTCCTGCCCGTGCTCGGCTGCGTGGTGCTCCGCCCGGTCATGTACGATACCTGGCGTCATCTCTTCTTCGTCTATCCCGCGATGGTGTACCTCGCGACGATCGGCATGGAGACGATCGCCGCGAGGATGCAGTCGTACTTCGGTGAGGTGGAGCGGCTGACGATCAACGCGGCACTTGCCGTCGCGCTGCTCCTGTGCCTCTCGCCGGTCGTCGCCTTCATGGTCCGAAATCACCCGTACGAGCATGTCTACTTCAATCGCTTCGCCGGCCGCGACATGGCGGAGATCAAGCAGCAGTACGAGCTGGACTACTGGGGCCTTTCGTACCGGAAAGCGCTCGAGTATATCGTGCGCTCGGATACCGCCTCCGTCATACGCATCCAGACCATCAACCTTCCCGGCATGTTGAACTCGACCATGCTTCCGAACCGCGATCGCGCGCGGCTGCGTTTCGTCGGAATGGACGAGCCGGCGGACTACTTCGTGACCAACTATCGGTTTCATCCGCAGGCGTATCCGTACACCCACGAGGTGTATGCCGTGCGGGTCGGCAACGCCTCGATCGTGTCCGTCTTCCTCATCCGTCCGACGCCTTGATCCGGCTCGTCCGTCCATAACGCGTGACACGATCGGGGAGCACCGCGAGGAGCGCGGCGGCCATTCCGTTGGTCGCCGCGCTCGTGCTGTGCGTGGTTGGTCTCTATCCACTCGCCAACCGGCTCACCGATGGCGACGCCGTACAGTGGTATGGACATGCGCGGACGTTCTGGCTGGTGATCGGCGGCGGGATGCTGGTGGTGCTGCTCGTGCTCGGCCGCGCGCTGGGCCAGCGCGTCGACCGGTTGTGGGGCGCGGCGAGCGATGCCGTGCTCCGCATTCCGCGGCCAGCCTTTCTCGCTGCGACGGCGCTGTTCGCGCTCCTTGCGTCGGCGACACTCGCGATCATCTGCTTTGGACGCCAACCGCACAACGCCGACGAAGTCGCGCAGCTGTTCCATGCGAAGATCCTGCTGAGCGGCCGGCTGTCGCTCCCGGCGGATCCCAATCCCGAGTTCTTCGGGATGGACAACATGATCGACCAGCCGCGCTGGTACTCGCAGTTTCCCGTGTTCGGCCCGGCGTTTCTCGCGGCTGGCATGCTCCTGCACGCAGCGTGGCTGGTGAATCCAGTGCTGCTCGGCCTCACGGTGCTGTCGGTGTACGGCTTTGCGCGGCGCACATATGGCGAGCCCACGGCGAGGGTGGCGGCCCTGCTCTTCGCACTCTGTCCCTTCGCGCTGTTCGTCGGCGCAAGCTTCATGAACCACGTGCCGGTGCTCTGGCTCACGAGCGTGGCGATGTGGCAGCTCGCCATCTGGATGCGCGCCGACTCCAGCCGAGTGGCGAATCGGTCCGCGGCGATCATCGGGCTGTCGCTCGGCGTGGCGTTCGCGGTGCGTCCGCTCGATGCACTGGTCGCGGCAGGTGTCATCGGCGTAATGCAACTGACGGGAAGACGGGAAGACGGGAGGACGGAAGTACGGGAGGACGGGACGACGGGAATACGGGTGCGTTCGCTCGTGGCGCAGGTCGTCGCCGGGCTCATTCCCGTGGCGATTCTCTTCTACGTGAACTGGCGCACCAACGGCGCGCCGATGCGGCTCGGCTACGACGTCCTCTACGGCGATGCCCACTCGATGGGTTTCCACGTCGATCCGTACGGGCGTGCGCACACGCCCATGCGCGCGCTGCTCTTCGCGTCGAAATACCTGCTACAGCTCAACGTGTTGTTGTTCGAGTGGCCGCTGCCGGCAGTCGGCATCCTGGTGGTTGGACTGTTGGCGATGCGTCGCCCGACCCGCTGGGACTACTTCCTCATCGGACTGCTGTTCGCGCAAACCATCTGCTACGCGCTTTACTGGCACGACGGAAGCTTTCGCGGCCCGCGCTTCCTGTTCAACGCGCTGCCGGCGATCGTCATCCTCATCGCTCGCGCGCCGTTTCTCGTCGCCGAGGTGACGCGTGGTACCGTGCGTCGTGCGGCGATACTCGCACTGCCCGCGTGCGTGCTCATCTCATGGTTCGCGGTGGGCATGAGCGACAGCGTGCCGGGCCGAGTGCGCATGTACAAGCGCGCGTCGCCGATTTTGCGCATCGATCCGGCGGACGTCGTGCGCGAGGGCAACCTGCACAACGCGCTGGTCTTCATCAACGAAGGGCGGCAGGCGCGCAACCTTCATTACCTGTGGGAGCTCGGGCTCGCGCGCGGCGATGCGGCTCGCGTCATGGTGACGGCGTCGTCGTGCGCGGTGCGCCTGTCGATCGACGCAGAAGCGGCGCTGCAACCCGCACGCAAGGACGGCCGGCTCGATCGCCTGGTGAAGGGTGCGCTGCGGTTCGACGCGCAGGAGCCGCCGACACTTCCTCTCGTCTGCGTGCTGGATGTGCGTCGCGACGAGCAGGGGTCGGCGTCGTTCGGACCCTTCTTCCCGGCGAACGAGATTGGACCGGATGGTCATCTCGGCGGCAACGTGGTGTACGCGCTCGACCTCGGCGGCCACAATGAGGTGCTGCGCACACGGTTCGGTGATCGGACGTGGTATCGCTTCGGTCCGCACAGGTCGCCGAAGGATTCGATCCCGTCGCTCGTACCCTACGACGCATCGGAGCCGCGATGAACCGGAATTGTCGATGCGGATTCGCCGTCGCCTTTACGGCGTTCGCGTGTGCCTTCGCCGTCCACACCGCCAGTGCGCAGACCGGAATCGCCGCGGTGGACTCCGCTGACGTTGCGCGGAGGGCGTACGCCCGCGCCTCTGCAGCGTTGCGGACGAGCGACCTCGCCACGGCACGCACGGAGATGACGCGCGCTGCAACGGCATGGCCAAGGCAGCCCGCATACGTGTGGGGACGCGCCATCGTCTCCGCACGATCGGGGGACACCGCGGCTGTCCTCGCGGCATTGACGGACTACGCCGCGCTCGGTCTCGGGCGGAGCATTGCCGAGGGCACGCTGGCGCCGTATCGCGACCTGCCGGGCTTTGCGGTCGTGCGCGCGCGGCTCGACAGCAACCGAGCACCGGTCGCGCGCAGCACCGTCCGCGCGCAACTGTCCGACTCGACCCTGTGGCCGGAAGGAATGGATTACGACGCGCGCACCAGGACGTTCTACGTGGCCAGCGTGCGACATCGCACCATCGCCGCCGTATCCGCGAATGGGTCAACGCACGAGCTGTGGCCAAGATCCTCGCCCGGCATGGGAGCGGTGTTCGGCGTGCGTGTGGATGCAAAGCGAAACACGCTCTGGGCGACAACCTCCGGATTGAAGCAGATGCACGGCTACGTGCCGGCCGATTCGTCGATCGCCGCGCTGCTGCGCATCGACATCGCAACCGGCGCCATCACCCGTCGATGGAACCTGCCGGTAGTTGCCGGCGGACACGTGCTCGGCGATCTCGCCGTGGGGCCAAACGGCGACGTCTTCCTCACGGACTCGAGCCAGCCGGTGCTCTATCGCCTTCGATCCGGAGCGGACACGCTGGAGCACTTCACTCATCCGCTCTTTCGGTCGCTCCAGGGAATGGCGCCGACCCCGGAGGGACGCGCGCTGTACGTCGCCGACTACTCGCACGGACTGCTGTGCGTGGACCTTGCGACCAGAACGGTGACCCTACTCGCCGACGCGCCACACAGTACGTCACTCGGCGTCGATGGAATCGTCTGGCATGATGGAGCCATCGTCGCCGTGCAAAACGGTATGTCGCCGGCGCGCGTGGTCCGCTTCGCCCTCGACAGGAGCGGTACGCGCATCGTCCGCGTCGACGTGCTCGACCAGAACATCTCGCTCGCTGGAGAGCCGACGATCGGCGCGGTGGTCGGCGATCGGTTCGTGTACGTCGCGAACAGCCAGTGGGACGAATACGATGACGACGGACGCCGCCTCCCGAACACGACACTCTCGCGCCCTCGACTGCTCAGCGTGCCGCTCGATGCGCCATCTCACCGCATGACCCCTCGATGACCAGCCAGGAAGGATCCCGGGCCCTCAAGGCAACGACCGTCGCCTTTTTCGTTGCCTTCCTTCTCGTCGGCCTGCTGGTGTTCAAGGACTATGGCATCTCGTGGGACGAGTTCCCCACGCGCCACTTCGGCATCATGTATGTCGATCACCTCGTGCCTACGCCGGCCGCCCTTGATTCGGTCCGCGCCGAGGGCGGCCCGGCGTACGAGCGGTTCGGGCCGTTCTTCGAGATCGTGCTGGTGCGCGCCGAGCGGTTGTTGCAGCCGATGGATATCCGGACGCTGTTCTTCCGCCGGCACCTCGCGACGTTCCTCATGTTCTTCGCGGGCGTCGTGATCTTTCACCGATTCCTGCGCCGGCGCTTCGGGCCGGGTCTTTCGCTGCTGGCGTGCGTCTGTCTCGTGACCAGCCCGCAACTGTTCTCGCATGGGTTCTACAACGTCAAGGACATCTCGTTTCTCATGATGTTCGTGGCGTCGATGCTCACGCTGGATACGTTGCTGAGTCGTCCGGGCTGGCAGACGATGCTCGTCCACGCGCTCACGACGGCGATTCTGCTGGGCACGCGGGTCATCGGCCTGTTCGCGATGATGCTCACGGGTGCCGCAGCGCTCGCTCGGCGGCCGACGCAGCGGACCGTGTGGCTGCTCTTCGGATACGGCGTCATCACTGCCGTGTTGCTGCCGCTCGTTTGGCCCGTGCTCCAGGTCAACTTCACTGGAGTGATCGGCGATGCCATTCTCGGGTCGACGAGCAATCCTTATCTGGGCGCCAACCTCTTTCGGGGTCGCAGCATATCGGCCGCGCACCTGCCATGGGACTATGTGCCCACATGGATCGTCATAACAACGCCGGTGGTGATCACGGTGCTGTTTCTCGTCGGATCCGCAGCGGCCGTCGTGAAGGTGGCAAGGCAGCCACGCGAATACTTCTTCGGGGACAAGCAGCGCGACTTGCTGGTGCTGGGCTGGTGCTTCATGCCGGTTGTCGGGTGCATGGTGCTCCGGCCCACGCTATATGACGGGTGGCGCCATCTCTTCTTCGTCTATCCCGCCATGGTCTACCTGGCCGCCATCGGCATGGAGACGGTGGCGAGATATGCCGAGACTCATGCGGGTGAGGCGCGCCGACGCGCGACGGATGCGGTGTTGACGGTCGGGTTGCTGCTGTGCCTCGCGCCGGTGGTGACTTTCATGATAAGGAATCATCCGCTCGAGCACTTGTACTTCAATCGGTTCGCTGGGAAGGACATGCAGCAGGTCAAGCAGCGCTTCGAGCTCGACTACTGGGGACTCTCGTACCGTAAGACGCTGGAATACATCGTGCGCACAGATTCTTCACCAAGAATTCGCGTTTTTCCGTTGACGTATCCGGGCCGGCTCAACGTCGCGATGCTGCCGCCGCACGATCGCGCGCGCATCGACCTCGTGTTCTCGCCCGAGGATGCCGACTACGTGATGTCGACGTATCGCTCGCACCCGCAGGATTACCCGGGAGCAGTTGAGGTCTACAGCGTGAAGGTCGGCAATGCGTCCGTCGCGACGGTCTTCCTTGGCGGGCAGAAGCCTGCGCTCCCTCCTGTCGTGACTCCCTCACTCTCTGGTGTCGTTCCCAGATGAGCTATTCCGAGATCAAGGCGTGCCGCTGCTGCGGCAACACGAAGCTCGAATCCATCCTGTCGCTCGGCGTTCAGGAGTTGACCGGCGTGTTCCCTCGGTCGGCCACCGAGAAAGTGACGTCGGGCCCGCTGGAGCTCGTGAAGTGCTTCGGCGCGGACGCGTGCGGACTCGTGCAACTCAGGCAATCGTACGACTCGAGCGAGATGTACGGCGACAACTACGGATATCGGTCGGGCCTCAATCAGTCGATGGTGCGCCATCTGGGGAACACGGTGTCGCGCATCCTTGCGAAGTACCCGGTTGAAGACGACGCGATCGTGCTGGACATCGGGAGCAACGACGGCACGACGCTCTCGTTCATGCCGGAGAGCGCCCGTCGCGTCGGCATGGATCCCACCATCGTGAAGTACGGGCAGTACTACAAGCCCGGCATCCAGGCGATCCCCGAGTTCTTTTCGGCGGCCACCTTCCAGAAGCACCACGGCGAGCAGAAGGCGTCGATCGTGACGTCGATCGCGATGTTCTACGACCTCGAGGATCCGCTCGCCTTCGTGCGTGACATCGCCAAGGTGCTCGCGCCCGACGGTATCTGGTACTTCGAGCAGAGCTATCTGCCCACGATGCTGTCGCAGAACGCGTACGACACCATCTGCCATGAGCATCTCGAGTACTACGCGTTCTCGCAGATCCAGTGGATGCTGCAGAAGTGCGGCCTCCGCGTGAACGACGTGCTCGTGAACGACGTCAACGGTGGCAGCTTCGCCATCACGGCGTGTCACGAAGCGTCGTCACACCGGCCGAACACCGCGGCGATCGATGCGCTCATCGCCCAGGAACGCGCCGAGGCGCTCGACACCATGGCGCCGTACGAAGCGTTCCAGAGGCGCGTCGCCGCGCACCGCGACGACCTGCTCGAGATGATCACCAGGCTGCGCGCGCAGGGTGCCTCCGTGCTCGGCTACGGTGCGTCCACCAAGGGCAACGTCATCCTCCAGTACTGCGGCCTCACCACCGCCGAGATCCCGGCGATCGCCGAGGTGAATCCGGACAAGTTCGGCGCGTTCACGCCCGGCACGCACATCCCGATCATCTCGGAGACCGACGCACACGCGCAGCAGCCAGACTACCTGCTCGTGATGCCATGGCACTTCCGCGAGAACCTCATCCAGCGGGAAGCCAACTTCCTCGCGCGCGGCGGAAAGATGATCTTCCCGCTTCCCGAGATCTCCATCGTCGAGTGTTAGACACATGAGCGGCGCCGTGAAGGCACTGAAGACGCTCGTCATGGTGCCGACCTACAACGAGCGCGACAACGCACCGCGCATGGTCGAGGCCATCAAGGCACTCGACCTCGACGTCGACGTGCTGTTCATCGACGACAATTCGCCGGATGGAACCGGCGACCTCCTCGAGGCGCTGCGTGCCGGTTATCCGCGGCTGTCGGTGCGGCACCGCACGGGCAAGAACGGGATCGGCAGCGCGCACATGGACGGCATCGCCGCGGCGTACGAAGGCGGCTACGATCGACTCGTGACGCTCGACTGCGACTTTAGCCACAGCCCCGAAGACATTCCCAAATTCCTTCGGGCGTCGGACAGCGCGGATGTCGTCGTTGGGTCGCGCTGGACCGCAATGAACAGCCTGCCCGGCTGGAATTTCTATCGTCGCATGATGACCGGCATGGGCCACCTGCTCACCAGACTGGTGCTCGGCCTCAAGTACGATGCGACCGGTGCGTTCCGCGCCTATCGGCTTGACCGCATCCCGCGGGAGATGTTCTCGCTCGTGCAGTCGAAGAGCTATTCGTTCTTCTTCGAGAGCCTGTTCATCCTGCACAAGAACGCCTGTCGCGTCAGCGAGATTCCCATCGTGCTGCCGGCGCGAACGTACGGTCACTCCAAGATGACGCTGCGCGCCGCCGCTCAGAGCGTGCGCATCATGCTCGACGTCGCCGTGAAGTACCGCAGGAATCCGTCGGCATTCCACCTGATGGCGTCGCCGCTCTCGTTGCAGCCGACGTTGAACGATCCGCAACATTGGGACGCGTACTGGTCGCAGTCGCGCGAGATGAGCAAGCGGATGTACGCGGTGATCGCGTCGATCTACCGTCGGACGTTCATTCGCCCGCGGCTGCATCGTGTGCTTGGCCGCAACTTCGAGCGGGGCGCGCAGCTCCTCCACGCGGGCTGCGGCGGTGGACAGGTGGACGAAGGGCTGCACGAGCGCATGCACATCACGGCGCTCGACATCTCGCCGGACGCGCTGCAGCTGTACCAGGAGAACAATCCGTCGGCGTTCCGCATCCAGCACGGCGACATCCTCGAGCTGCCCTACCGCGACGGCAGCTTCGACGGCTACTACAGCCTTGGCGTGATCGAGCACTTCACCGAGACGGAAATTCGCCGCATCCTGTCCGAGGCATTCCGGCTCCTCCGGCCCGACGGCAAGCTCGTGCTCTTCTGGCCGCACGCCAAGGCGACGAGCGTGCGCGTGCTCGGCATGGCGCACCGGGTGCTCGCACGCTCCGGCAAGGAGACGAAGCTGCATCCGGCAGAGATCTCGCTGCTCGAATCGAGGACGATGGCCGCCACGTGGCTGGAGCGCAGCGGCTTCAGGATGACATCGTACGATTTTGGCGCGAAAGACCTGTGGATTCAGGCTGTCATCGTGGCTGAACGCGCAAGTTGAGCGTTTCCGGCCCACCGCAGAGTGGCGGGGGTTCTGACCATCGATTGAACGGAGTGCACGGCGGAAAGCCTCAAGCTGCCGCGGGGTAGACCTCGAAGACCCCCGCCGCACCCATGCCGCCACCGATGCACATCGTCACCAGGCCGTGCCCGCCGCCTCGGCGGCCGAGCTCGTGGACGAGCTGCGTGGTGAGCTTCGCACCCGTTGCGCCGAGTGGATGGCCGAGTGCGATGGCGCCGCCGTTGACGTTGACCTTGTCCTCCGGCATGCCCAGCTCGCGAATGACGGCCAGCACCTGCGATGCGAATGCCTCGTTGAACTCGATGAGGTCGATGTCGCCCATCGTCATGCCCACACGCTCGAGCGCCTTCGGCACCGCCTTGATCGGTGCAATGCCCATGATGTCGGGATCGACGCCCGCCACTGCGAAGCTCACGAACCGTGCGAGTGGCCGCAGCCCCCTCGCCTCTGCCACCGAGCGACGCATGAGCAGCACCGCCGCCGCACCGTCGGAGTAGGGGCTCGCGTTGCCCGCCGTCACCGTGCCGTCCGGCTTGAACGCCGGCCGCAGCTTCGCGAGTCCCTCTGCCGTCGTCTCGGCCCGCACCGTCTCGTCCTTGTCGAAGCTCAGATGCTCGACCGACTTCTCCGCGCCGTCCCACGTCACGCGCTCGATGGGCACCGGCACGATCTGGCTGTCGAAGGTGCCGTTCTTCATCGCGGCGGCCGCCTTCTGCTGACTGTTGAGCGCCCACGCATCCTGATCGGCACGATTCACGTTCCAGCGCTTCGCGACATTCTCGGCCGTGAAGCCCATGCCGATGTAGGACTCGACCTCCTCGGGATCGAGGCGCGCATGGTAGCCCGACATCGGCACGTGGCTCATCATCTCCACGCCGCCGGCGAGCACGACGTCCGCCATGCCACTCATGATCTGCATCGCACCGCTGGCAATCGTCTGGAGCCCCGACGAGCAGAAGCGGTTGATCGTCTGCGCCGGGACATCCACGGGGAAGCCCGCTCGCAACATGCTCAGCCGCGCGACGTTCAATCCCTGTGACGCCTCCGGCATCGCGCAACCCCACGCGATGTCGTCGATCGTGATGGGATCGATGCCAACGCGCGCAACGGCCTCCTTCATCAGCAGCGCAGACAGCTCGATGGGATGTGTCGCGGCAAGAGATCCGTCCTTCTTGCCACGTGCGACCGCGGAGCGAACCGCGGAAACCAGCACGACGTCGTCGTCCTTGTCAGCCATGGTATCCAGTGATGATGGATGATCTAGTTTCTAAGAGGTTTGCCCGTCTTCAGTGTGTGAACAATCCGCTCCTGCGTTTCCTTCGTTCCGAGCAGCTTCAGGAACGCCTCGCGCTCGAGATCGAGGATGTCCTGCTCCGTCACGGTGCGCGGCGGCCCATCACCACCCGAAAGGACATACGCCAGCTCGTTCGCGATGCGGACCTCGTGGTCGGTGATCGCACCGCCTTCATGCATCGCCCATGCGGCGTACATCAGGTTGCCGATCGACTCCTTGCCCAGCGCGGTGATCGTCCGCGGCAGCGGGGACACGTAGTCCGACGCGAGATCGATGACCCGCGCCTTTGCATCGGCGATGAGCCGGTCTCGATTCATCGTGATGCGATCTGCGACCGGCCGCAGGAATCCAAGATTCCTCGCCTCCGCCGCGCTGGTGCTCGTCGTCGCCATGGCGATCAGCTTGAATGCGCGCTTCACCGCCTCGAACGGATCGGCCTCGTCGTACGGCTCCAGCGCCTGCGTGAAGCGGAACAACATCTCCTTCGTTCCGCCGCCCGCGGGAATGAGACCCACGCCCGCTTCGACGAGTCCCATGTACAACTCGGCGTGCGCCTGAATACGGTCGCAGTGAAGTGCGTACTCGCAGCCACCGCCGAGCGTCAGTCCGAACGGCGCGGCGACCACAGGGAACGGCGCACTGCGCACGAGTTGCGCACCCTCCTGGAAATAGCGCACCATCTCCTCGAGCCCCTTCCAGTCGCCGCCCTGCACCTGCGCGACTACCGCGCCGAGATCCGCACCGGCACTGTAGGCACGTGCGTCGTCATTGCCGATGACGAGCCCGACGAACTTGCCGCTCGCCACGCGCTCGAGGCCGGTCCTCAACATGCCGAGCACCCCTGCCCCCATCGTGTTCATCTTGCTCCGCGCCTCGAGCAGCAGCACACCATCGCCGAGATCGAGGAGGTTGGCATCCTTCGAACGGTCGACGACGGCCCCCTGCTTCCGGCGCACGTCATCGAGCTTGATCTGCCCAGGCACGGACGGCACCGGCTCGTACTTCCCGTCGAAGGTGAGGTAGAGCCAGCCAGTCTCACTTGGACGGAAGAACGCGTCCTTCTGCGTCATCGTGAGCAGTTCCGGAACGTCGAGACCCAGGCGCGGGAACCCTTCGCGAAGGATGTCGTGTCCGAGTGCATCCATCTGTTGGAAGGGCCCCGCTTCCCATGCGTAGCCCCACTCGATCGCGCGATCCACGGACACGATGTCGTACGCGATCGACGGCGTCGTCTTCAGCACATAGTGCGACATCCGCAGCAGGTAGTTGCGCGCGAACTCGCCGTACTTGCCGGGCAGCTTCTCGACCATCGGCAGGCGCGTCTCGAGCGGCTGCTTCATGAGCGACGCCAGCGCGGGCTCTTCGACCTTGGCCTGGGGCACGTACTCGAGCGTCTTCCAATCGAGCGTCTGGATGTCCTTGCCGACCTTCTTGTAGAAGCCGCCGCCGGTCTTGTCGCCCAGCCGTCCGCTCTCCGCGAGCCGCTGCACCCAATCCGGCATGGAGAAGTCTTCGCCCGTGCTCGCGCTCAATCCTTTCGACACATGAAGCAGCACGTCGAGTCCCGTGATGTCCGCCGTGCGAAATGTTGCACTCTTCGCGCGGCCGAGCAGCGGGCCGGTGAGGGCGTCCACTTCGTCGATGGTGAGCTCGGACTCCATCATCCCCTTCATCGCGGCGACCATCCCGTACACGCCGAGCCTGTTGGCGACGAAACCAGGCACGTCACGAGCGACGACGATTCCCTTGCCGAGCACGATCTCGCTGAAGCGGCGCGTGGCGTCGATGACGTCGGGAAGCGTGTCCGACGTGGGGATGATCTCGAGCAGGTGCAGGTACCGCGGCGGATTGAAGAAGTGCATGCCGAGGAAGTGCTGCTTGAAGCGATCGCTCCGACCCTCGACGAGCACCTTCATCGGGATGCCCGACGTGTTCGACGCGACGATCGACGTCGGCTTGAGCAGCGGCTCGAGGCGCGTGTACAACGCCTGCTTCGGCGCGGGTTGCTCGATGATGGCCTCGAGGATGAGGTCGCAGTCACCGAGCCTGGCGAGATCGTCCTCGAGGTTGCCGATCGTGATGGCGGCAGCGCGCGCGGTATCCATGAACGCGGCCGGCCGCGCTTTCTTCGCACGCTCGAGGCCGGCCTTCGCAGGTCCGTTGCGGTCACCGTCCTTGCCGACGATGTCGAGGAGGACGACGGGAATGCCGGCCGAGGCGGCAAGGGCGGCAATGCCGCTCCCCATGGTACCGGCGCCGACGACGCCGAGCTTGGCGATGCGCATGTTGGATCTGGACGACGGGTGGTGATCGACTGCGATTCAGGAACTTACTCTCGGGGTCAACTGCGAACTGCAACTGCCTGACACGGATGCTGCGGAAAACTGCCCGGATCTACGCGGATACGACCTCGGGCAAGCTTCGCCGAGTCCATCAACACGAAATATCGAGAAGTGCTGGCTTTGAGGGCGCCATTCAGGGTGAATTGTGGTGCGCAGTACCCGTGAAAATCCGTCTGTTGTCCGTGTTCATCCGCGTCGAGGCAGTGGATCGTTCGCCGTTCAGGGGTCGACCCCGAACGGATCGCCCGGCGGCGCCACGAGCGCCGGACTCGGCTTCGGCAGTTCCCTCCGATCGGTCCACCGCGCGAAATCGCCGGCAATGGACGCCCAGTGCGCACGGTTCATCATGTCGCCACTGCTCGAGAGCTGAGTGGCCACCGCCCGCAACCGCCCGATCTGATACTCCGCCACTGCCCGCACTTCGGGCAGCGCATCCACATCCGCGGCGAGCAGCAGCAACCGGTCCGCCACCGCGCGCTGCGACACGCGACGCAACGCCGTCACCTTCGGCGACGCGCCCGCATCGCGCTTGTGCCACGTTGCCGCGACGAGAGAATCGATCGTCTCGCCGAGCGTCAGCATGTTCCGTCCGCGACCCGCGAAGGTGACGAGACGTCCCGCACGTTCACGTTGAAGAATTCCATCCACGATCATCTGCGCCAGCGTGCGCGCCGCGGAGATCTCGTCGAACGCCGGATCGGTGCGACCGCGAAAGAGCTCGCCCACCGGGCTGTTGCTGTTGTTCACCGGACCGTTGTAGCCACTCGGCCGCGGGCCGAGCAGCGACAGCACCGTGTCGGGTATCGCCAACTCGGCGGGCTGCAGCTCGGCCAGCAGCGCCGACAGCGCCTGGCGTTGCTGAGCACCGTCGATCGGATGCGTAGCGACCTGCCCGTCTCCGCGCACTGCGTTCTGGTAGGTCATTCCACCGATTGTCTTCGTGACGCCATTCAACGCGAAGCGATGCCAGAAGTACAGAGGCGCCAGTCGCTCTTGAAGGGTCGCCACCGGCTCGCCGACTCGGATGTTGCGGAGGCCATAGCGCGACAGCGCAACGCGCCGCACGCCGACCTGATGCTGGAGGAACTGGCCGGGCGATTCCGCGTCGTCCCACAGGTTGGTACGTGGATCGCTCGCGTTCTCGGGGCGAGCATCGCCATCGCTCAAATACAGGTAGCCCTTCCGCACCCCTTCGGCGACGATCGCCGCAAGCGAGTCGCGCTCCGTCGCGGCAGGAAAGATTCCGTAGCCCCAGCGGATCGCCCACACGTCGTAGTCGCCGGGCCCCTTGCCGTACGCCTGCGAGAGGTCGATCTCCCCGGCGGTCGTGAGACGCACGCGCGGCGCGGGGTAGTCCATCACCGACGCGCGCTCATAGGTACTCGCGATGTAGTTGTGCTGGAGGCCGAGCGTATGTCCAACCTCGTGCGCGCTCACCTGACGCACGCGCGCGAGCACGAACGCCGTGTCGGCCGCGGCAGCATCCGCACCCATGAGCGCTGCATAGAGGTTGTAGTCCGTGCGCGCGCGATGTGAATCCATGCGCGCCATCCCCTTGAGGATCTCGCCCGTGCGTGGGTCGCCGAGCGATCCACCCACCGACCAGCCACGCTCGTTGCGATTTTCCCACTGGACCACGTTGTAGCGCGCATCGAGCGGATCCTGCGTCACCGGCAGGAACTCGGCGACGAATCCTCCAGCGAGACCAGCCTTGTCGAAGGCCTCCGTCCAGAAGCGAACGCCGTCGAGCGTGGCCTGGCGCATGGGCTCGGGAATGCCCGGGTCGATCCAGTAGCGAATGGGATTCTTGATCGGCGAGCGCGGGTCATTCGGATCGACGCGCTGCAAGCGATGACGCGACACCCACCGCTGCTCGAGCGCGCGCTGGATCGGCTGCCCATAGTCCTTGAACGACACGCCATAGTAGCCCACGCGCGGATCGAGCTCGCGCGGTCGATAGCTGGCGTCGGGCAGCGGAAGCAGCGAGATGTGCTGCCGCAGCGTGAAGGCGCGACCATCCGGCGCGATGCGGCCGACGATGCCGCCGGGACGTCCGCTGGTCGCGAAGGTGAGGGCGACGTCGATCTCCGTGTTGCCCGGATACGAACGCGTGTGCTCGCGATCGATCGTGGAACGCGTGCGCTCCACGGTGTAGCTCCCCTGGTTCAGCCGGGCGAGGGTGCCCGCGACGTCGTTCCAGTCGCGGTAGGCCACCTCCGTCAGGTCCACGAGCGTGCGGTCGCCCTCTTCCGCGATCACGGGCAGCGACGCGACGATGCTCGGCGGAAAGCTCTCGTCGATGCTGCGCTGGTGCGCTGGATTGTCGAGCGACGTGCGGAAGCCCGTGTTCTCGAACACCATCAGCACGCGGTCGCCCTCCCGGTCGAAGCGCACCACCTGCGCCTCCCCGCTCGCG
>JBBQDT010000022.1:0-38325 GCA_038319955.1 Gemmatimonadales bacterium
ACCAAGGCGCGCGACGAGTTGGGGTGGTCGCCGACGTTGGACGTGATGGACTATATCCGCGACATCCGGTCCAGGGTCTAGAAGCGCTGACTGCGTTGTTGGGAGTGTTGGTCGAGACTCCTGGGTGGTCGTCACCGGGCACTCCCTCCGACGGCCACTTCGCGCTTTTGCTGCCTCGCGCCACTTACGCTCCGGCGAGCGCGCTCAGAAGCCGTCTCCGCGAGCGCCCGCCTTCCTCCCGCGAACATCTCGACCGAACACCGCGGGCGCGTCAGATCGTGACCACCACCGTCGGATAGCAGGGAGCGCGATCCAACGGCGTTTGGAGCTCGAAAAGACGAGGAGCGCACGGCGGCTGGGTCGACGTGAGGCGTCCGTCGAGTGGATTGGAGGAGGGAGTGCGCGTTCCTGGAGACGGCTTCTGAGCGCGCCGTCAGGAGGTTGTCGGCCAGTAGCGGCATGAGCGCGAAGTGGCCGTCGGAAGGAATGCACGCGACCGACCGCTCACCGAAACCATAGAGCTGAGCGATCGACCGCGCGCGACCCAGCTACGACATAAGCTCCTTGTTCTTCTCGAGCATCAACTTGCTCTGAAACCGCTGCGACTCGCTGATCCGCTCCACCTCCACGGACATGGCGTCCACGCTTTGCTGAAGCTGTTCCAGCTGATGCATCTGCTGCTGGATGAGATGGTCGTGCTGCTCGGCCGCACGCATCTCCGGACGACGTTCCATGCGCCGCGCGATCATCCGTGCGAACGGGCCGAGAATGAAGATCGCCGCAAGAAGGCCCATGAGGCCGAGGGCGGTCTCCTGCGCCATTCGCGCGAGCGGCATCAACTGGGGCGGTACCTGCTGGATCGTGACCGTCTTGTCGTTTCCATTATCGGTAATCGTGAACTGGCCACCGTTTCGCGGCACGGCAGGCAACGCGACGGGCGCCTCCGGCGCACGGGGGGCGGTGGGCGCCTTCGGCGCGACGGGAGCCTGAGGTGCCTCGGCGGCACCGGAGCCCTGGATGAGCAGAGTCATGGTCGTCGATCCGAGCTACGAGGAAAAACCGACTGGAGCAGGCCCCGCGCTACCGCTCGGCGCCACAATCGGAACGTACAAACTCCTTACGCAGGAGAGCGCTCGATAGTGTCTCGGAATGGTCCAGTGAACAGTTCGCTCGGCGCGTATACCCACCGGAGTAGTCATCCCCCGGTCGTCGTCCCACCCGTTCGTCCTTCAACGCGGGCATCGCCGGCGACGGCATGTACAACCGGTTGCTCACGCCGTTCGGCTTCCAGAGCGAGCGTCGTGATCTCTTCACCGCGCAGGACACGTATCTCGACATGTCGCCGTTCTATCGGGCGGACAAGATCGCTGGTGCGCTGCTGATGTACCACGCGTTGGAGGATCAGAACGTAGGCACAGCGACGCGACATACGCGACCGACCTGGATATCTGGGCGCGGTGGCCGGCGTGGTTCGACGTGTATGTGAAGAATCCGCAGCGCGGGATGGTACCGTAGGCGGCTGACTGCCGACTGCCGACTGCTGAGCCCAGCACTCAGCACTCAGCGCTCAGCACTCAGCATCTCTACCTCGGCTGCACCACGAAGCGTGAGTACATGCCACCCCCAAAGTGCCCGTTCATGTGACAATGGAAAAGCCACATCCCGGGATTGTCCGGCACCATGTCCGCAATCGCCGACATCATCGGCGTCAGCATCACCATGTCCGTCCGCATGTGCGCTACGATCGCCGTCTGGCCATGCCAGTGCGGCGTGTGAATGTCCCACGCCGTCAGCTCGTTGGGATTCGTGAACACGTACCAGCGCACTCGCTCGCCTTCCTTCATCGTGAACCGGCCCATTCCCCTCGAGGAAGCCATTGATCGCGAAGAAGTTGTGAAAGTCTCGAACCGCTGACTGCCCTTCGGAGACCGAGTCGTACTTCGCGCGCGAGCCATACAGTCGCGCCGCGTTGTCGTCGAAGTACCAACTCTCCGGCTCGGCGAACATGCCGAAGTTCGCCACGAACTCGCGATCGACGTCCTTCGGTGAGCCGTCGGCGCGCGCCATGCCCTTGCGCGTGATGACCATTGGCCCGATCAGGCCGGCGTTGATGTCCTTGCCCTCCTCCACATGGGAGTGGTAGGTCCAGAACACCGAGTTGCCTTCGCCATGCGCAGGCCCCGCGCGCTCGGGCACGGGCCACACGTACGTATGCGTGGCGCCGGTCGCGACGGAATCGTCCTTCCGGTCGGCCCCGCTCGTTCCATCCATGTACGCGAGACCCTCGGAGTCCTTCCTGTAGAACACGCCGTGCGGGTGCATGCTGTACGGACGACTTGCATGATTCCGGAAGACGACCTTGATCGTGTCGCCAACCTCGCCGCGGATCAACGGGCCCAGAATGCCCAGGTGCGCCCAGTCATCCGAACGCGGCTTGAGCGCCTTGAAGTCGGCGCCGGTGTACTCGCGATACAGCGCCTTGCGATACGTGGTCGAGTTGGGATCGCGCGAGCCCTTCGCCGCGGGGTCCTTGCTGAAGTCGTCCTTCTTCCCCGTCAGTGCCTGGTCGCGGCCAGTGGGGACGTACGTCCAGTCCACCTCGTCGGCCGCGATGTAGTAGACGCGCACGTGGCCGGTGAAACGCGTTCGTGTCGTTGATCGCCCCTGAGCCGCGGCGGGCGATACCTGGGCAACCGCGACACTGCCGATT
The DNA here is from genome assembly GCA_038319955.1 of Gemmatimonadales bacterium. Classification (GTDB taxonomy): domain Bacteria; phylum Gemmatimonadota; class Gemmatimonadetes; order Gemmatimonadales; family Gemmatimonadaceae; genus AG11. The sequence goes on from JBBQDT010000022.1 coordinate 2,711, forward strand.
GCTGCGAACAAGAGCCAGGGACGCCATGCGCGCATGTCTCATTCCTTGTGACGGTCATCGCAACGTGCACCAATCGTACGGCCGAATGGGATGGGATGCCACCACAATCGACTGCGCGATTGCCCGGTGCGGCGCGCGACTCACCACCCGGACGTCCCTGGACCGCCCTTCCACGGCCCGACGATCTCGTTCGTCACCCAACCGCCGTAAAAGCCACCCTCCTGCGGACGCACGCGCTCGCCGTCGACGAAACAGGCGAGGCGACCCGGATACACGGACACGCAACCGGCGATCTCCGCGAACGGCGCTGTGGGCGCGGGATACGACCATGCCACATCGCCCAGCAGTGTCCCGCCATCGACGACCGACCAGTATCGTGACCACCCCTTCCACTCGCAATGTGTGGAACGCGATTCGGGCGAGGCCACGAGCAGCTCGCGTCGTACGTCAGCGAGGGGGATATAGAACGTGGGAGGACTCGCGGTCTCGAGAACACGTACGGTAGCGCTGCTGCGCGCGAGCTCCACGTCGCCGATGCGCACGACCACCTCGCGAGCATCAGCCACAACGCGCGGCGGCCGAGGGTAGTCCCACACCGACTCTTCGCCGGCGTTCGTCGGCGTGGCGAACGGCGGCCGCTCGTCGCCGGTGTATTTCCAGAGTGCGCGCGGATCCGGCATCATGGTCCTGAACGCGCGGTGCACGGCCAGTGTTCCGCACCGAGGCGGCGCGAGCGCTGGTTGCGGCGGCGTCACGAAGTGCCATCTTCGACGCGACTGATGCCCGGTTGGTCCACACCCAACGAATGGATCATGAGCACATCCGCAGCTGTCTCCTCCACCGATCGGCACGCGCACTACAGGAAGGGCAGGCTCTTCTTCATCAGCGCACTTGCTCTCGCCACGGCCGGCGTCAACGCAGCGCTGCGCGCCAACACCGCGGCAGATCTCCAGCGCATCTTCCTCGACCCCATCGATGCCGTCCACTCGGCAACGATGATCGCGAGCATCCTCGGCGTCCCGTTCCTCGGGTTCGCGCTCACCATCGCCATCGGCAGTCCGCTGCTCGACTACATCGGCATGAAGAAGCTGCTGTCGATGTCGGGGGTTGCCTTTACAGCCGGGATGCTGCTCATCCTCTTCGCCGACAAGCTGTCGTCGGGCGCCGGCATCTACAACGTCATCTACCTTGGCGCAGTCATCGCCGGCATCGGCTGGGGGCTCGTCGAGACCGTCGTGAACCCGCTGGTCGCGACGCTGTATCCCGATGACAAGACCGCGAAGCTCAACGTCGTTCACGCATGGTGGCCCGGTGGCCTCGTCATCGGTGGGCTGCTCGGCGTCGCCATGTCGAAGATGGGATTCGGATGGGAAGCGAAGCTCATCTTCGCAATCATGCCCGCAGTGGCGCTGACCATCGCCTGCATCGGCCTCGACTTTCCCCCGACGGAGCGTGCGGCGGCAGGTGTTTCCATGGGGCAGATGTTCAGGGAGCTCAGGAGTCCGCTCTTCGTCATCCTCTTCCTCTCGATGTTCCTCACGGCCGCCTCCGAGCTCGCACCGGGCCAGTGGGTGGACATCGCATTGAGCCGCACCGTGCACATGCCCGGCATCCTGCTGCTCGTCTACGTGAGCGGTTTGATGTTCGTGATGCGCCACTTCGCACCCGCATTGGGCCGGCGTCTGTCGCCAATCGGCGTACTGTGGATCTCGTGCCTGATGGCCGCCCTGGGACTTCTCGCCCTGAGCTACGCGAACTCGCCGGTGACCGGCCTGCTCGCGGCGACTCTCTGGGGCACGGGTGTCTGCTTCATGTGGCCCACGATGCTCGCCAGTGCGTCGGAGCGCTTCCCCCGCGGTGGCGCACTGCTCATGGGCCTCATGGGCACGGCTGGCACGCTCTCCATCCAGTTCGTGCTGCCCTTCATGGGTCGAGTGTTCGACAGCAAGAAGATCGCTGCCGCCGGCGGCGTGGAGGCCTTCCAGAAGTTGACGCCGGGCCCCGAGCTCGATCGCGTCCTCGGCCTCGCCGCGCAGTCCTCGTTCCGCGTCGTGGCACTGCTTCCGGCGCTGCTGCTCTTCGTATTCGCCGGCATCTGGCTGTACGACCGCTCGAAGGGCAACTACCGCCCGCAAGCCATCAAGCGCGACGTACCGGAATTTTCACTCTGAGCCAATCGAGTCGACCGCCAGTCACTTTCCCCTGACGGTCGATGCCTCGAACCGCTCCGTGAGGTGGTCGAGCTTCCGGTGCAGCTGCGCAACCTCGAGTTCCGACCTGAGGTTGACCTGATAGTCCAGGTCTGCCCGGAGTCGATCCTTGATCGACTGCCGGTGCTGGCTCATCATGATCACCGGTGCCTGCAGCGCCGCCGTCATGGAGAGGAACAGGTTGAGCAGGATGTACGGAAAGGGATCCACGGGTCGCCTCGCCAGCACGACGCTGTTGAGGATGATCCACGCCGCGAGGAAGCAGGTGAAGATGACGATGAATGTCCACGAGCCGCCGAATGTCGCCACGCGGTCGGCAACGCGTTCACCTAACGTCATCTGGTCGTCTTCTTCTTCGTTCAGGTTGCGCACCGAGCCAAGGCGCAGCAGCTCATCCGTCGCCCGGATCCGTTGACCCATCACCGTGAGCAGGTCCAGCGCGACGTGTGGATGCTGCTGCACCAGCTGGAACAACTTGTCGCGATCCAGCGTGAGGACGGTCGTTGCATCGACGGCGGCGGCCGACGCCGTCCGCGGCCCACCGTCGAGCAACGAGATCTCGCCGAACACATCACCCGGCTTTGCGTCGGCGAGGATGATCTTCTCGCCGACGTCGCTGGTGATGAACACATGCACGCGACCGTGCTTGACGAGAAAGAGCTCGTCGCCAGGCTGACCACCATGAAACAGTACCTCGCCCGCGTCGCAGGCACGCTCGTCGAACAGCGCCGCGAGCGCACCGCGCTCGGTGTCATCCAGGAGCCGAAAGATCGGAGCGTCAGTCAGCAGAGACACATCGACGGGCATGATTCCTCGCTATGAGAACTGCTCGGCGAGCGGCGGGCGGTGCCGCGCGCTGTCGATCAGCTCGAACAGGTAACCATTGATCGGCTCCCGGAAGAACAGCCGCTCGAACGGCGTCGTGCGGAGCGGTTGCACCAGCTCGCCACCGGCAGCCATGATCCGCTCACGCAACCCGGCAAAATCGGCGACGGGATGAAAGAGCGCGACATGCCGTCCGAACTCGGCCTCGAATGGCGAGACAACGAACCCCTCGACGAAGAAGACGTGCAGCTCCTGGCCATGACCGATGTCGAGCCAGCGCGCGTCGACCGGCGAGTTGGCCGCCACAGTCTTGCGTCGATAGCCGAGCGTCGCCTCGAGAAAGCGCGTCGTCTCTTCCACGTGCTGGGTGGGCAGAGTCAGGTGCGCAAACATGCCTCGGTCAGCCCTGCTCGAAGCCCTTGGCGATCCACTTGGACCAATAGAACGTCATTGGCGATGTGCCGGTGTTCGTGATGCCGTGGAGCACATTGGCGCCGGTGTACATGATCGCCCCAGGGCCTACCGCGGTGGACTTGCCATCGACCTCGATGACGCCGCTACCGCTCGCCACGATCATCGTCTCCTCTTCCGGGTGCCGGTGCGGCGGATGCGGTGATGCGCCCGGCTCGAGCACGCACATGCCGGTGCACATCGTGGACAGCTGGTCGGTTGGGCCGTTGTAATGCACATAGGCCGACGCGCCCGGCGCGTCGCCTTCTGCACCGAGGCTCTCGCTGGCGACGACGCCATCAGGCAGCTTGGGCGAGGTGGTGGAGGGAACGACGTACGTAATGCCTTCAGCCATGGTAGACTCCAGAGCAAACGGGTAGCCGGGTTCGGGACCAATCTATTGTCGCCTTGCGTCGTTGCACGAGACACAACCTCAATCCGCGGTAACGCCATGCGAAGACTTCCCGCCCGCATCGTGACGGCCCTGTGGGTCACCGTCGCGATGAGCGCTGCTGTCGGTCCCGTTCACGCCCAGCAGAACGGATCTCCCGCCGCGCCGCCGGCCATGCCGGCGAAGCTCGCGCCGTCGGGCCCGGTGATTCCGAATCCGGTTTGGGAGAAGAAGGTCCAGGAGGAAGTGAAGCCGCTCGACGGCTACAAGGTGACCCTGTTCGCCGAGTCGCCCTTCGCGGAGTATCCCACCTGCGTGGCCGCGACGCTCGACGGCGTCGTATTCGTTGGCACCGACCCGAATCTCGCGCAGGACTTCGTGAAGGGCCGCGGACGCGTCGTGCGCCTCGTCGACGAGAATGGCGACGGCCGCGCCGACAGGTACACGGTCTTTGCCGACGTCGACAGCCCGCGCGGTCTCGTCTGGGATGGCAAGGTGCTCTACGTCCTGCACCCCCCGAATCTCACCGCCTATTACGACGACAACGGCGACGGCATCGCCGATCGCTCCACCGATCTCATACGCGGCATCAGCGCCGCGAGTCTCGACTTCCGCAGTGCGGACCACAGCACCAACGGCATCACCCTCGGCATCGACGGCTGGATCTACATCGCCGTCGGCGACTACGGCTTCGTGAAGGCCATCGGCCGCGACGGCATCGAGCTCGCACATCATGGCGGCGGCGTCGCCCGCGTTCGCACCGACGGCTCCGGCCTCGAGATGTATGCCGAGGGCACGCGCAACATCTACGACCTCGGCATCGATCCGTTCCTGCACATCTTCGCGCGCGACAACACCAACGACGGCGGCGGCTGGGACACCCGCATGCACTACCTCGCGCCGGGCGCGAACATGGGCTATCCGTCGCTGTTCCAGCACTTCGCGGCCGAGCACATGCCGTCGATCTTCGACTATGGGCCGGGCGCCGGCACGGGCGGCCTCTGGGTGCAGGACGCCGGCTTTCCCGCCGACGGGAACGATATGTTCTACTCCGGCGACTGGACGCTGAATCGCATCTATCGTCATCCCATGGATCGGAAGGGCGCGTCGTTCACGCCGCAACAGCAGGACTTCCTCACGGTCCCGCACCCCACCGACATGGCGATGGACGGCCGTTCGAACATGTACGTCTCGAGCCTCTCGGGCGGCGTGTTCCGCTACATCGGCGACTCGGTGGGCTACATCCTCCGCGTCAGCTACCCGGGCAAACCCTCCACCTCGGCGCCGAGGATCGCCGGCGCCGCCGAGAGCGAGCTGCTTGCGACGCTGGCGTCGCCGAATGCGGAACATCGGCTCCAGGCGCAACGCGAGCTGCTGCGGCGCGGACCATCGGCAAGCGCCACCCGCGCACTCGGCCAGCAGATTGCCGATACACGGCAGCCCGCCCATGCACGCGTCGCGGCGATCTTCACGCTCGCGCAGCTCGACGGCGTTGCGTCGCACGCGGTATTGCAACGCGCGGTGCAGACGCCGGCATTGCGTGCGTCGGCACTCCGCGCGCTCACCGATCGTCGCGACCAGACGGTGGGACTCCCCGCGTCGATGTTCGTGAGCGCATTGGCCGATCCGGATCCCGACGTGAAGGTGCAGGCGATCACGAGCCTCGTACGGCTCGGCGCCACCAATTCGGGAGACGCCATCGCGCTGCTCATGGGCAACGCCGACCCGGTGATCGCGCATCTGGCGACGAACGCGCTCGTTTCGCTCGACGCACTCGATGCTGCGCTGAAGGCGCTCGACACCGGATCGCCTGCGGTGAGGACCGGCGCATTGCGCGCACTCGAGCGGATGCACAGCCCGCAGACCGTCGCTGCGCTGATTGCCCGTGCGGCCAGGACCACGAACGCCGACGCGCGCCGTCCGCTCCTCGCCGCGCTCGCTCGACTGTACAACGTCGAAGCCATCTGGCTCGGCGACTGGTGGACGACCCATCCCTCCACGGTGGGGCCGTACTACGCGCCGCAGGGATGGTCAGAGAGCCTGAGAATCCGTCCCGTGCTCGCCGATGCCCTCGTCAACACGTCCGGTCCGGCATTCACTGCGCTGGCCGATGAGCTGTCGCTGAACGGCGTGCTTCCGGCCGGCTCCACGCCGCTGCTCGCGGCACTCACCACGGAGCGCAGTCCGCAGCGCGCCGCCGTGATCCAGGCCTTGACTGGCCGACAGCAGGTGGACCGTGAGCTTGTGTCTACTCTCGCTGCGCTCGACGCACAGAACGCGTCATTCCATGCCGGCGTTGCCGAATTGGTGAGTGCGCAGGCGACATTGCCGGCGTCGGCGGTGCCGCTGTTACGACGCGCCGCGCTCGACAACGCGGTGTCCGGCGCAACACGCGCCAAGGCGCTCGCCTCGTTCGCACGCATGACGGGTGTGGACGACTTCACGGTCGTCACCGACGTCATCGCACAGGCGAATCCCGCGGACGGCGCGAGCCCCGATGTCGTGGCGGTGTGGCGTCGGTATGTCGGGGATCGCGCTCGTGCGCAGCAGGTGGATCAGTTCGTCGAGCTCACTGGCAGCGGCGACGATGACAAGCGCGTCCTCGGATTTGCCGTCCTCGCACAGCTCAACCGCGCCGCGCGCGGCGGGCGCGGAGCGAATCCGGCGATGGTCCAGAAGGTCACATCAGCCATCGACGCCGGATGGACCACTCCATCGTCGGCGAAGAGTCTGGCGCGCGCCATCGCGATCATGAAGCTGGAGTCGGCGTATACGGACAAGCTGGCGGAATATCAGTCGAAGAAATGAGCGGTCGTCGCATCAGCCCTTTTTCGAGTGGAGACAGAAGCATGAGCAACTGGACGGAAGCCGAAGACGTGAACCGCCGGTCGTTCGTGAAGAGCGTTGCCGGCATGGCGGCAGCCGTCGCACTCGGCGGTTGCGCGCGCATGGGGGGCGCAACGGCGAGTGCCGCTGTTCCGTCGCGGACGCCGGCGATGTGGGCGGATCGCATGGGACTCGAGCTCTATACCGTCCGTGACCAGATCGACAAGGATTTCGAGGGCACGCTCACGCAGGTGGTGGCCGCCGGATACAAGGAGGTGGAGACGACGAGCTATGCGAACCTCTCGCCCGCGCAGGTCCGCATCGCGCTCGACCGCACCGGGCTCACGGCGCCGAGCACGCATGTGGCGTTGAGCGCGGGTCCGGAGTTGGAGCGTCAGCTCGCCGGGTATCAGCAGATCGGCCATCGCTATTCCGCCGCGCGGGGCCCGGGCGGTCCCGGTGGGCGCGGCGGAGCGCCGCCGCTTCCACCGACGATGGACACGATCAAGCGACAGGCAGACCTCTTCAACCAGATCGGCGCTGCCGGAAAGCCGTACGGTGTAAAGGTCCTGATCCACAACCACACGAACGAGTTCGAGCCGTTCGCCGGCAGCACCATGATGCCGTACGACGTCCTCTTCGCCAACATCGATCCTGACGTCGTCGTCATGGAGTTGGATATCGGGTGGTCGACCGTGGCCGGACATCCCGCGTTCGAGCTCTTCGCCAAGCATCCCGGCCGCTTCCCGTTGTGGCACGTGAAGGACATGGCAGATCTCGCAACCGTGAACGCCATGGTCACGCAGGCGGAGCGGCAGAGGGCGGCGAAGATCGTTCCGGTTGGCATGGGCGACATCAACTATCGACCCATCTTTGAGCGCGCGTCGGATGCGGGGCTCGTTCACTATTTCATCGAGCAGGACACCGCGCCCACGACCGGTTCACTCGACGCGATGCGCTTGAGCGCGAACAACCTCAGGCGAGCGCTCAGCTGATCGGTTCACGCCGGACGCTTGGCCGCCGCACCGCCCGCACCTTGCCGCTCTTTCCCCCGCCACAGAAAAACCGATCGCCGCCATCGGACTCGAGCCCCGACACGCCAACGCCGGATGGCATCTCCAACGTCTCGAGTACCTCGCCCGTCCGATGATCGATGTGCCGCACGTCGCTGTAGTCGCCCTCGGAGGTAGCGTGCCACAATTCACCGTCCACCCACGTGACGCCGGTGACGAAACGGTTCGATTCAATCGTGCGAAGCACCGCCCCTGTGGCCGGATCGACCTGATGAATCTTTCGGCCACGATGATTTCCGACCCAGAGCGTTCCCTCTGCCCAGGCGAGCCCCGAGTCGCCGCCTCCCCCGGGCGCGGGAATCGTCGCGAGCACCTCGCCACTCTTCGGATCGATCTTCACGATGCGATCTTCGGCAATCTGATACAGGTGCTGACCGTCGAACGCCGTGCCTGCATGTGCGGCGACATCGAGTGAGCGCAGCATCTGTCCGCTCTCAGGGTCGAAGGCGCTCAGCTTGTCGCCGGCGGCAATCCACACGTTCCGGCCGTCGTACGAGACACCACCCACGCTATCGACACCCGGAAATGGCCCGTATTCCCGCTCGATCTCGGCAGCTGAATGTCGCATGCAGCAACGCTAGCCGATCGGCAGTGGAGATGGGAGTAACAACGTCGTCGTGAATCCCATGGCGGGCGGAGTCATCCAGCGCCGCGCCCGTGCCCGACCGAACGACTGCACCTTGCCGGTTGCCGCCAGCGCGTCGAGCGACCGCTGCACGGTGCGCTGGCTCATTCCGAGCGCGACGGCGAGCGAGGAGCTCGACCACGATTCGCCGTCGGCGAGGAATGCCAGGACGGCCGCGTGTTCCTCGTCCACGGGCCGAGCCAGCACGACCACCTCGCGAGCGCGGTGCGGCGTCAACACGAACCCGCGCTTCGTCGCACTCACGTCGGCCAGCGGTCGAAGCATCACACGAAGTCGTCCCACCTCGACGCGCAATCTCGCGCGATGCGATTCGTCGGTGAACTTCGACCCGAAGGCACGCGCAATGAGCGTGTCTCTCGGCGCGTCTGCCGGCCATGCCTCGCCCAGCGTGCGGGCAAGCGCGAACAGCACCGGCCGCGTCGCGAGCGACACCACGAGGCCCTCGTGACGCACCACATAGCGGCACGCATCGATGACGAATGCGTCCGACGCCAGCAGCGCCTCGACCTCCTCGAGCAGGAGCGGTCGCACCATGCCCGCCCCGATCAGTCGTGCCGCAGGATCGTTCAGGACGGCGAAGGCACCCTCGACCTCGGCCGCCAACGAAGGGTTTCCCGCGAGGCGCACCGCATGCTCGGCGCGCACGAGCGCGGCACGCGCGACCTTCGTCTTCAGGCGGCGGACTGCAATTCCCGCCACCAGCAGCTCGCGCACCGTTCTCGATGCGGGAGGAAGCAACGCAGGTGAAAGCTCGGCGAGCGTATGCTCAGCGTCGTCGATGCGTCCGATCAACAACAGTCGGCGGACCTCGAGGTATCGCGCGTGCGCGACGTTGACATGGTCACCATGCTCTGCGAGCGTCGCTCGTGCCGCATCGAGCGACTTTGCCGGCCAACCCAGGTCGCGCGACACGAGCGCGATCTCCGCCTCGGCGACGACGCACCGTGCCCTGGCCAGTGGCTCCTTCGGGCCAAATGCTCGCGCGGCACTTCGCAGCAACGTCTTTGCGCGGACGAGATCGCCCAGCTGCGCCATCGCGACACCGCGCAACGCGAGTGCCGGTGCATCGTCGCGCAGGGCCACTCGCTTCAGTGCGCCAAGTGGGTCGCCTGCGGCGAGTGCACGTGCTGCGGCGATGATCAGTGAGTCCATTGAAATCCCGCCACACTTGTAACTCTCATTCGTCCGATGCCCGTCGGTAAGTCTATCTCACGATCAGGAACGACCAAGTCCTCAACTGGCTGGACGGAGAGAAAACCGATGACGACGCACACCACCGGGACACGCAGTGAATGGCTCGCAGCGCGGCTCGAGTTGCTCGAGGAGGAGAAGGAACTCACGCGGCGCAGCGACGAGTTGACGCACAGGCGGCAGGCACTGCCGTGGGTCCGCGTCGACAAGACCTATCGATTCGATACCGAAGAGGGCAGCGCATCGCTGCCGGATCTCTTCCGCGGACGCTCGCAGCTCATCGTCTATCACTTCATGTTCGGTCCCGACTACGACGCGGGCTGTCCGTCGTGCTCGAGCATCGCCGACGGCTTCAATGGAATCGCGGTGCATCTCGAGAATCATGACGTGGCGTTCAACGTGATTTCGCGTGCGCCGCTTCCAAAGCTGCTCGCCTTCAGGCAGCGGATGGGCTGGACATTTCCGTGGGCCTCGGCGTACGCCACCGATTTCAACAGCGACTTCAGCGTCCGGTTCTCCGAGCAGGAGCAGCGCGAGGGTATCGAATACAATTTTCGACGCGAGCCCGCGACCCATGACTCCATCGCCGGAAAGACCGTCCAGCAGTGGAAGCTGCGCGGCAGCGAAACGCCCGTGGAACAGATTGCGGCGATGAGCGGCACCGACGTGGCGACGTACACCCGCGAGAGGCCCGGCGTGAGCGCGTTCGTCCAGGAGGACGGCGTCGTCTACCACACCTACTCTGGCTATGCGCGCGGCGTGGACAGCCTCTGGGGCATGTACCAGTGGCTCGACCGGGCACCAAAGGGCCGCAACGAGACTGGTGTCTGGTGGCGTCACCACGACGCATACGACAACGGCTGATCGCAGCTCGCGACGCATGCCTGTCGAACGCGCCTCCGATCACGCCTTCCTTGGCGTGTCAGCATTGCTCTTCGTCGGCAGCGTCACGATGACGATCGCGTGGTGTGCATCGATGTCGGCGATGGGTGGGATGCCCATGCCCGGCGGCTGGACGATGTCGACACTATGGATGCGGATGCCGGGCCAGACGTGGCCCGGCGCCGCAGCATCGTTCCTCGGCATGTGGGTCGTGATGATGGTAGCGATGATGCTGCCGTCGCTCGTCCCTGCACTCGGACGCTCTCGACGATCCGTGAGACCGACGGACGAGGCACGCCTCGGCTCGCTGACCGCACTGGTGGGTTCGGGCTACTTCTTCATCTGGACCGTGTGCGGAGCGGCGGTCTTCCCGATCGGCGTCGGGCTCGCGGCAATCGTGATGCGGCAGCCAGCACTGGCGCGTGCCGTGCCGATCGTGGTCGGCGCAGTCGTGCTCATCGCGAGTGTCCTCCAGTTCACCAAAAGGAAGGCACATCGTCTCGCCTGTTGTTCGACGACGGGTGAGTGCGATCGAACGCTGCCTGCCGATGTCCGCATGGCGTGGCAGCATGGTGTACGTCTCGGCCTCCAATGCGGCGAGTGCTGTGGCAGCCTGATGGCGATTCTTGTCGTCGGCGGAGTAATGGACCTTCGCGTGATGGCCGTGGTGGGGACGGCGATCACCGTGGAGCGACTCGCTCCAGGCCGAAGGCATGTCGCGCGTGCGATCGGAGCGATCGGTGTGGCCGCAGCCTTCGGTCTGATCACCCTGGCGGCAAAAACAGGGTGACAATGGAAATACGTGGTGTCCCCCGCTATATTGCAAGTATATATGCATCATACACTTAAGAAGATATATTGGCGTCCATGGCGACGCGGAATTGTCGTGTTGCTCTCCTGCGTGCTGCCGCTGACGGCAGCGCAGGCGGAGCCATCCTGGCTGGCGGGCTACCTTCCACCGCCACTCCTCGCATCCGGACCATTTGGTGTTCTGTGGTGGCAGTGCCTCGGGGCTATTCCACTGCTCTTCCTGGCGTGGCTCCTCGGTCACACCGCGGCGCGCGTACTGCAATCCGCCTTCATGGCGGCCGCGCGTCGCACTGCCACGACGTGGGACGAGCTCGTGCTCGACCGGATCGGTGCACCCCTCAGCGCGACGTGCTCGCTCATCGCGCTGACAGTGCTGCTGCCCATCCTCGCGCTTTCGGGTTCTGTGACCGACGCGGTGCACCGCGATGTCCGCGTGGCGCTGTACGCCGTGCTCTTCTGGGCGATCTGGCGGATGATCGAGGTGGGACGGCAGATGCTGGCCGAGTCGGCGTGGGCGGTGCGAATGCCGTCGTCACGCTCACTGGTACCGCTCGGCGCGCGACTCACGAAGCTCGTCGTTGCGGCCTTCGCGCTGGTGGCGATTCTCTCGTCGCTCGGCTTCCCCGTCGCGAGCCTCATCGCGGGGCTCGGCATCGGTGGACTCGCGCTGGCGCTTGCTGCGCAGAAGACCGTCGAGAACCTCTTCGGCGCGTTCTCGATCGGCATCGACCAGCCCTTTCGCGAAGGCGACTTCGTCAAAGTGGCGGACTTCGTCGGCACCGTCGAGGCGATCGGACTGCGGTCGACGCGCTTTCGCACGCTCGACCGCACGATCGTCACGCTGCCCAACGGAAAGCTGGCCGACATGCGGCTCGAATCGTATTCCGCGCGAGACCGGATGCGGCTCTCGATGGTGGTGGGCCTGGTCTATGAGACCACTGGCGAGCAGATGCGGATGGTGCTGGCGGGACTCGAACGTTCCCTGCGCGCGCACCCGAAGATCTGGTCCGATGCGATGGTGGTTCGCTTCAGCGAGTTCGCGGCGTCGTCACTGAACATCGAGATCATGGCGTGGTTCCAGACACCCGAGTGGAGCGAGTTCCAGAAGATTCGCCAGGAGGTCCTGCTGAAGTTCATGGACGTGGTGGAATCCGCAGGGACGTCGTTTGCCTTCCCCACGACGACGGTGCACCTCGCATCGACGCCCGCCGAGCCATCATGGAATCTGTCACCTGACCGCGGCACGGCTTTGCGCTCGAGCACCAGCACCTGAGGGGTTGCTGCAACTGATCGCGCCTCAGGACCCCGCAACGGGTAGCACGAGCGTGAAGATGGAGCCGCCTTCAGGACTGTTGTCTGCTTCGAGGGACCCGGAGAGCGCCTGAGCCACATTGCGGCTGATTGCGAGTCCGAGCCCCGTCCCCTCGTGCGCACTGTTCAGCGTGCGTCCCACCTGCGTGAATGGGTCGAAGATCATGTCGAGCATGTCGGTGGGAATGCCAGGCCCGGTATCGCTCACGGTGAGCGCGACGTCGTCGCCACGGGCCTCCGATCGAATCGTGATGCGTCCACCGTCCGGCGTGAAATGGACCGCGTTCGTCAGCAGGTGCCGCACGATCGGCTCGCACCGGTCGGCGGTGGCGCGTACATGCTCATCCCCGAGGGCGGCTGTGTCGACGGTGAGGTGCTTGTCCGCGATGCGTACGGACAACTTCGCCAGCGCAATCCTTACCACCCGTGCTAGCGTGCAGCTCGCGTCGACAGGACCGGCGCCGCGCTCATCGGTGCGCGTGTATTCGAGGATGTCGTTGATGATCGCAAGCAGGTTGCGCTGTGCGGCGAAGACGCGCTTCACGTAATGACGTTGCTGGTCGGTGAGTGACCCCATCGCCTGCGCCAGCAGGATCTCGCCGAAGCCGCCGATCGCGTGCAGCGGCGTCCGCAGCTCGTGCGACATCGTCGCAAGGAAGCGCGCCTTCGCGCGGTTGGCACTTTGTGCCGAGGCGATCTGTGCGGCATCAGCGACGGCACGCGCCTCTGCGGCGCGCCGCTCCGTCAGGTCGCGGGTGATCTTCGCAAACCCAATCAGCTGCCCGTCGTCGCCACGCAGTGCCGTCATGACGACGTGAGCCCAGAACCGAGAGCCATCCTTGCGGATCCGCCATCCCTCGGTCGCGAACCGGCCATCGGATTCGGCCGCCTGAAGCGCGCGCTGCGGAAGGCCGGCGGCCACGTCTCCCGGCGCGAAGAACCGCGAGAAGGACTGGCCGACGATCTCGTCGGCCGAGTACCCCTTCAGCCGCTCCGCTCCGATGTTCCAGTTGAGAATGCGGCCTGTCGGGTCTATCGCGTAGATCGCATAGTCGGCCACGCTGTCGACGAGAAGCCGGTACAGGTGCAGCGCTTCGCGCGTTTCGCCGGACGGCGCTTCGTCGAGCTTGATGTCGGCCATGTGAACCGGCTGGGTGTCGTCTTCGGCGTGCTCGTAAAGAGGCATGGACGAAGGCTCGTCCACTCCCATCGCCGCCATGAGCTTGCGCAGTCCAATGCCCAGGCTCGAAATGTCGTCATCGTCGAGTCGCGCGACCGCGTCGAAGAGTCGGCGCGTCGGTGGTTCCGGGGACACAGATACCTGCATCAGGCCACTCTCCGTCAGCCTCACGGTGACCCGCCGTGCGTCATCGGCATCCCGCACTCGTCGCACGTGACCCGCGCGTTCGAGTCGCGACACGATGAGGGAGGCCGTACTCTGCCCGGTCAGCGCTCGCGCCGCGATGGCGTTGATCGAGAGCCCGGGTTCACGCGCCAGAAGCTGGAGGATGAAGAGCTGCGCGTTCGTCAGTCCCGTGCGCTGCTCCACTCGTCGCGCCGACTGACCGAGCACACTCGTCAGCAGGCGGATGCCCCAGACGACGTCGGTGTGCGCGTTCTGGCGCTCCTTGGTTGGTAGCGGTCGATGTGTGGACGCGACGATGGGTGTCTCGAAGTCGCTCATGAAGCGGTTAGTTGAGAGAAAGCGCAAGGGACGCGAATGGGGCAGAAATCTCACAACTGATTGTAACATAAAGACTTGCGATATTCTATCGACATCAATATATTACAAAGAGTTGGAACGGACACGACAGTGACGATCGAGAACTGACGCAGGAGGATCCGAGCATGGAAATGAACAGAGAAAGGCGGACGGGAGCGGCGGGTGACGGGACGCGTGCAGTAAGACGCCGGGGAACGTCAGAATTGAATGGTGCGGAGATGTCGCGCTTCGCGCTGGTCGCCGCGAGGGACTTCAAGGGATTCGAGCTGGGCCTCGACCGTATCGACGTCAGGGGATGGCCTGTTTTTTCGGCCGACGCACAGCTCGTTGGCGGCGTCGACGCGATGTATCTGGACCCCATGCACCCGGCCATACGCTACCTCGGCATCTCGCTGGGCACTCCGGGGAATACATCGAGCCAGTTGATTGGCCGCGTCATGGTGCCGGTGGGTAGCGCGCGGCGACACGGGCTCAGGAAGCAGCTCATCCTGAGCCACATCACCGCGAACCAGCTTGCGGCAGCACCGAGACTTCGCAATCGGCGTGTCACGCGGACGGAGGAACGGGCAACGCTGCAGTCCCTCGGGCTCGCCAGTTCGGATACGCCGACGAACGGCGCGGCGTATGTCGGTCCGTTATTCGAGGAGTCGGGACTGTTCGCCGGCGATCGTGTCCCTGTCTGATTCCACATTCACCCGATCAAAGAGGTTCTCCATGCAGGACATCGAAGCACGACAGAAGCGACTGGGCCTGCTGGACGGCTACGACGTGGCCGACGGTGAGACCGACATTCGCGGTTGGCTGGTCATCGCGGCGGACGGCCAACGCGTGGGGCGGGTGGGCGACCTGGTCGTGGACATGAGCTCGTTCTGCGTGCGACACGTGGAGATCGCGTTCGATCGCAAGCCGGCGCTGGCCGCGGGCAAGGAGCATCTGGTCGTCCCCATCGGACGACTCCAGGTGGCTCCGCTCAGGCGCATCCTTCACGTCCGTGAACTGACGCTCGACGAGCTGCTCGACGCACCAGTGATCGGATCGGCGCTCGAGCATGGTGAGGAAATGATGCTGCGCCGCTTCTATGGCGGTGAAGCGGACCTCGACGGCCACCGCTTCTGGGGGCGGCGACGAATGGGTCGCGAGACATTCCCTTACGTGGCAGCGCGGAGCGGTCCAGCGCTTACATCGTGAACCAGTAGGCGACCCCGGTGACGAAAAGCACCGCAAGGAGCACGACGATCGCATTGCCGAGGAACGCCGCAGTCCTGCCATCGTCGTCCGGCTTCATATCGTGCGGCCCAGTTCGAGCTCGAGCTCACCGAGCAACGCGCGCACGCGAGGATCGTTCATGTGCCGCGCCAACGCCGGTTCAGCGAAGAACGCGCTGGTCGCATAGCCACCAGGCAACGTCAGGCAGCGCCTGAGCTGCGGGAGCATCAGGTCCACGATGTCGAGAAACCCATAGATCTCCGCCCCATTGCACGCGGTGAAGGCGGCGAATTGTCCGTTCGGCCACTGCTGCCCGATCGGCGTACGGACGACGTCGTTCATTGCCGCGAGCGCACGGGCGCGCTCGCCACGGGCCGCGTCGGTCCATGCCATCAGTTCCGAATATTTCCGCAATTCCGATGTCGCCACCGTGGTGTCGGAGAGAATGCCGCGCAGCAGGTTGGCGGTCGTATCGAGTAGCGCGCTGGCCCGCTCCCTGTTTCGCAAGGCGAGGAAGAGTCGCGCCTTCTCGGCGTAGAAGTCGAAGCTGTCGACGCGAGTAATGACGCCGTACGTATCAGCTGAGGCATTGGCGAGCTCCTTCTGCATCGACGGGTCACCGAGGCGCAAGAGCGTCACCTCGGACGGCCGGATCGCGCCGCCGCGCAGGCGATACGCACGTACCGCGCGCGCGACGGCAGGAAAGTCGCCGTCGACGCGTGCGAGCATCGCGGCGCGCAGAATCAGGTCGGTGCGGTCGGGCTCGAGGACGCGCGCGCGCTGCAGCAGGTCTCCGGCTTCCTTGAAGCGCCGCAATTGCTGCGCGCCTGTGGCGGCGGCGACGAGCGCGTCGGCGGAGCGTGGGCCCAGCTCGGCGAGACGCTCGACGTCGCGCCACGTGCCGATGGAGTCGCCGACGATGGGCAGCACCATTGCGCGCAGCTCGAGCGCCTCGACGTTCGACGGAAAGGCGGCGAGTGCCCGCTCGACCAACGCCTGCGCGTCGTCCGGGCGATCCTGTGTCAAGGCGATGGTCGCGAGCGCGACGAGGGCACGCGCATGGCCGCGCGTTCGCGCGAGCGCGCGGTGCGCCAGCGCCGTCACCGAGTCGCCATGCGAGAGCGTGCCCGCCACCCGGTCCATCCGCGCCAGCGCCGCGGCGGCGCTGCCGAGTGCATCCGAAAACATCGGGTCGATCCGATAGGCCGTTTCGAACTCGCGCAACGCGTCCGAATAGTCGGGGCGAAGGTGTGAGAGATTCAACCGATACAGCCTGTTGCCCCTGACGAACGCGGAATACGCGGCGGTGTCGCGCGTCGGCCACGTCGCCATCGCCTCCCGCTCGCGCGGCGCCAGCGCGACGCCGAGCAGCTGGACGATCTTCTCCGCAACGTTGGTCTGGATGGTGAATGGGTCGGCCATCGTCCCCATCTCGGGCTCCCCCTGCCACTTGGACGTGCTGTCTGACACACGGAGCAGCATGGGGCTCACGCGTGCGCGCAACTCACCGTCCGCCCCGCGAATCCAGCGCACGGTTCCACCAAGCACATAGTCGGCACCAAGCGCTCGGCCGGCGTCGAGCGCCTCGCGCGCGGCATCCGGAATGGTGAGGACGCTCTTTCTGTCGATGACGCGAACGCCCGACACCATGACCAACTTGGCGTTGATGCCGTCGCCCAGCCCGATGGCGAACAGCGAGTCGGTGATGACGCCGCCGCTCTCGAACGGAAGCACGGCGATCAGTGGCGGCATCGTGCCCTCAGACGACTGCATGCGCCACACACCCACGACGCTGAGCACGAAGAGCATGAGGCCGGCGATGATCGACGCGCCGAGCCAACGGGCCGTGCTCTCGCCGTCGATGGCCAGCGCAGCCGCCCGCACCGGAATGCGATCGAGCACCGTGAGCAACTCTGCAGCGGTCGCGGGCCGTGCAGCGGGATCGCGCTCGAGGCAGCGCATCACGAGCACCGCAAGCTGCTCCGGGACGCCGTATCGCTTGTAGAGCACGAGTGGCGGCGTGTCGCTGATGGTCGTTTCGGCGACCTCGTCGTCGGCATCGGCCACCGCGAACGGGCGCGACTCGAACAGCAGCTCGTGCGCCATCACTCCCCACGCGAAGAGGTCCACGCGGTGGTCGGCAGTGGCGTCGCCGGCAACCTGCTCAGGTGCCATGTAGCCAACCGCGTCTGCCGCGGTGTCCACCAGGGTGCCCATCTCGCCGGTGTCGGGGGTGATGGACAGCTCGAGCGCACGCGCGACGCCAAAGTCGGTGACGACGGCGCCGTGCTTCAGGACGATGACCTTCTCCGGCTTGAGGTTGCGGTGCAGGACACCCTTCGCGTGCACGTAGTCGAGCGCACGAGCCACGTCGCGCAGCACGCTGACACTCTCGTCGAAACCGACAGGTCCCTGCTCCAGCTTCTGGCGGAGGGACTCGCCGTTGACGTACGGCATGATGTAGTAGAACAGCTCTCCCGACGTGTGCGCCACCGAGAGCACGGGCACAGCATGCGGTTCGTCGAGCGACGCCACGACCTGCATCTCCCGCTCGAATCGCTCGGCCGAGAGGTCGCGCGTGAGCTCCGGCGGGAGGACCTTGATCACGACGTCGCGGTCGAGGGTCTCCTCATGGGCGAGGAACGCCCGCGACACGCCGCCCCCCTCGAGCTCACGAAGGATGAAGTACGCGGCGCCGAGCGACAGCGAGAGTTGCGCGCGTAGATCGGAACCGGCGAGTGACTGACCGTGGTCGGAAACTTCGGACATATCCTGGTGACAGGGGCAGCAAGACCCTCCCCCACGAGTAAACGTGTGGCTGAAGGGGACGCGCGAAGATACCGCCGGGTGGTTCGTGTGGCGAGCATTTTCGGCGCTGCATGCCTCTGGCGTCAGCCCCCGGCGCTCTGCACCGTTTCGGAATGAGAATTCACCGATTCGTCCCGCCTGGAGGTCCCGTGCGCCAATCGTCTCGTCTCCTCGTCGTCTTCGGCGCAGCCTTGCTGCTCGCCCCTTCCGTGCTGCACGCGCAGAATGCCCCCGCGCAGAAGCGCAGTGACAGGCTCACCATCCAGGACTACCTCGACTGGGAGGACGTGCAGGATCCGCAGCTCTCCCCCGACGGAAGGCAGGTCGTCTTCACCCGTCGGTGGATCGACAAGATGAACGACAAGTGGGAGTCGTCGCTGTGGATCATGAACGCGGACGGCACCCGGACGCGCTTCCTCGTCAACGGGTCGAATCCCCAATGGGCGCCCGATGGCGCGCGCATCGCCTACACGGCAACACCGCCCGCGCCGCCGACGACGGGGGCCCCGGGCGCCGCGGCTGCCCCTCCAGGCGCACAGATCTTCGTTCGATGGATGGACGCCGAAGGCGCGGTGACGCAGCTGACGCACCTCACCGAGAACCCGACCAACATCGAGTGGTCGCCGGACTCGAAGTGGCTCGCGTTCTCGATGCAGGTGCCGGCGAAGAACGACTGGCGCATCGACATGCCCACGCCGCCCAAGGGCGCCAAGTGGACGGAGGCGCCGCGCATCGTCCAGAAGCTCAACTACCGCGCCGACCGCCAAGGCTTCATCGAGGACGGCAACACGCACATCTTCATTCTCTCGTCCGATAACGGCGGCACACCGCGCCAGATCACGAGTGGTGCGTTCAATCATGGCGCACCGCGCTGGATGCCGGACGGGAAGTCCATCGTGTTCAGCGGACTGCGTGTCGAGAACGCCGAGTACGCATGGCGCGAGTCGGACATCTATCGCATCGACGTCGCGTCAGGCGACATCAGGCAACTGACGACCCGCAAGGGCCCCGATGGCAACCCAACGCCGTCGCCCGACGGCAAGTGGATCGCCTACACGGGCTACGACTCCACGAGCGACACGTGGACCGACGCAAAGCTCTACCTCATGAGCGCCGACGGAACAGGTTCGCGCTTGCTGTTGCCGCGGTGGGACCGCACGCCCAGTGATCTCACGTGGAACAAGGACGGCACGGCCATCTACTTCAACGCCGAGAACGAAGGGGCGCGCAATCTGTACGTGGCCTCGATGGCGGGTGACGTCAAGCCCGTGACGACGGGGCGCCAGGTGTTGACGGTGACGTCCATCAATCCGAACGGCAGCGCCGTCGGCGTCATGAGCACGTCGTCGCATTCGCCGGATGTGGTCGCGCTGAACGTGCACACGCCGGCCGCCATCAAGTGGCTCACCGACGTGAACGACGACGTGTTGATGGGCAAGCAGCTCGGCACCACGGAGGAGATCTGGTACACGTCGAAGGACGGGATGAAGATCCAGGGCTGGATCGTGAAGCCGCCCGACTTCGACCCGAGCAAGAAGTATCCACTCATTCTCGACATTCATGGAGGACCGCACTCCATGTACAACCTGGGCTTCAGCTTCGCGCGCCAGGACCAGGCGTCGAACGGGTACGTGTCACTGTACACCAATCCGCGCGGCAGCACGGGTTACGGCAGCGCGTTCGGCAACGCGATCAAGAACGCATATCCGGGCAAGGACTTCGCCGACCTGATGGCTGGTGTGGACACCGTGATCGGCCGCGGCTATGTAGACAGCAAGAATCTCTTCGTCTACGGCTGCAGCGGGGGTGGGGTGCTGACCGCCTGGATCGTCGGCCATACCAATCGCTTTGCAGCGGCGTCGTCGAACTGCCCGGTGATCAATTGGGTGAGCTTCGTCGGCACGACGGACGGGGCGGGGTGGTACTACAACTTCGAGAAGCTGCCGTGGCAGGATGCCACGGAGCACCTCAAGCGGTCGCCGCTGATGTACGTGGGCAACGTGACGACGCCGACGATGCTGATGACCGGCGTGAACGACCTGCGCACGCCGATGGAACAGACGGAGCAGTTCTATCGCGCGCTCAAGCTGCGGAAGATTCCGACGGCGATGATCCGCTTCAACGACGAGTGGCACGGCACATCGTCCAAGCCGTCGAACTTCCTGAGGACGCAGCTCTACATGCGGAGCTGGTTCCAGAAATACGCCAGCAAGGAGAACAAGGTTGCGACGCTGGTTCCGTGATCCCTACGGCGTGTGCATGTCATGCCCCGCAGCGTGGTGCTCACCACGCTGAAACGCGAGGAAGGCATGCACCGCTTCGACGGCCTTCGCGTCCGTCGTCGTGATTCGCAACTCGCCGCCCCGCGGCAGATCGGTCAGTGAGTAGCGGATCACGGCGCGACGTCGCGTCATCTCTGCGGTTCCGGGCACCTTCTGCATGTGCACGAAGGCCGGCGTGCTGAAGTCGCCAGACTGGAATGCCTTCGCGATGGCGTCCAGATGCGCGCGGATTGCGCGTACTCCGACGGAGTCATCGCGGTCGCGCTGGAGCTCGATGCGGCCGCCGTTGGCCAGATCGTCGAATTTGTGGACCGACGTGAACTGATCCACTCCCATCGCCAGCTTGCCGCGCTGCTGCATGGTGGCGAAGCTGGTATCCTGTGCGGCCAGTGGGGCCGCCATCGCGACGATCGCTGCCGCGGCGAGGTACAGCATGCAGGTGTTTGTCATAGGCCAAGATTAGCATGACATGGGAGACGTGCGTGGCCTCATGGCAGAATGGCCATGAGCCTCCCCATAGACCCACTCCACACGGATGATACCATCCATCGCCGCTAGGCCCAGAGTACCCCTCGGTCCACGGCGGACAGCGACGTCCGGCCCGTGAGCGCCATCGCCATTTCGAGCTCGGTGCGCAGGATCTCGATCACACGCCTCACCCCGTCCGAACCATCCACCGCGAGGCCGTAGAGATACGGACGCCCGATGCCGACCGCCGTCGCGCCGAGCGCGAGTGCCTTGAGCACGTCGGTACCGCGACGGATGCCTCCGTCCACGATGATCGGCATACGCCCCGCCACCGCCTCCACGACACGCGGCAGGGCGGTGATCGTTGCAGGAACGGTGTCGAGGTTGCGCGCACCGTGATTGGAGACGACCAGACCGTCGACACCGGCCTCCGCGGCGCGCTGCGCGTCGTCCGCGTCGAGCACGCCCTTGAGAAGCACCGGAACCTTGGCAAAGCTGCGCAGCCAGTCGACATCCTTCCACGTGAGACGCGGGTCGAGCACGGCGCTGTAGATCTGTTCTTCCGGCGGCCGATGCGTTGCGCTCGCCTCCACGTCGGCAAGAGTCTCGAGATTCACGCGACTGATCCCGTCTGGGAGCTGGAAGCCGATGCGGGTCTCGCGATTGCGCGCACCGAGCACCGGCGTGTCCACCGTCAGCCAGATTGCCGTGCACCCAGCTTCCTGTGCGCGCTCCACCCACGCGCGCGTGAAGCCGCGGTCCGGTTGCGCGTAGAGCTGGAGCCAGAGCGGGCCAGTCGCGGCGTGCGCGATGTCCTCGATGCTCGTTGTCGCGAACGTGCTGACGACCATCGCTGCCTTCGCCTCGCCGGCGCCGCGCGCCGTGGCGACCTCGCCATCATGGTGAACGAGCCTGTGGTACGCGGTCGGTGAGAGGATGATCGGATGTGCCAATGCCTGTCCCAGGAGCGTCAACGACGTATCCACACGCGAGACGTCGACAAGCACGCGCGACCGAAGCTTGATGTCGCTGTACGCGCTCTGGTTCCATGCGAGCGTGTGCTCATCACCCGCGCCGCCGCTGACGTACTCCCACGCCAGCGGCGTCATCGTGGCCCGCGCAGCGCGCTCGAAGTCACCGAGGCACGTCGTCACCGGGCGTGGAGGGTGTGCATCAGCTGAAGGCAAATCGAGCGAGGAGCGCTCGTGCAACTGAGCTCACGGGCGACCGAGCAGCGCATCGGTCAGACCCTGTCGGAAGACGAGCTTCGCCGGATCATACACTCCGAAACCGGCGGCAAACTCCCAATACGACCAGCTCATGCCGGATGCCTCCATGGCGTCGCGCATTCTACGGCTGAATTCCACGCGCGACACGTCATCGGCCTTGCTGTACGCGCCGAACTCCCCGACGAACACGGGATATCGCTTCGCGGTGGACCACGCCTTCGCGACATCCAGCGGCCCTTTCATCTCGGCAAGCTGCGCAGCGCTGCAGCAGGTGATCCCGAGCGGCAGGACGGGCGTGACCCATTCGGCGCCCTGGT
The DNA here is from genome assembly GCA_038319955.1 of Gemmatimonadales bacterium. Lineage (GTDB taxonomy): Bacteria > Gemmatimonadota > Gemmatimonadetes > Gemmatimonadales > Gemmatimonadaceae > AG11. Next base: position 25,359 of record JBBQDT010000022.1, read on the forward strand.
GGGTGAAGCGGAAGGGCGCGTAGTTGTGGATGGTAGCGATGAGATTGCTGTCGTTGGGCATCTTGAGCCGCTGCAGATCGTCTGCGGAGTTCCAGCTCGTGGGCCCGATGACCACGATGCGCTCCGGATTGCTGCGTCGAACGACGCCGAGTGCGCGGGCCGCAAGCACGTTCCACGGCTCACCGTTGATCCTGCCGTGCGGCTCGTTGTAGAGCTCGAACACGAGCTTGTCGCCGCGCCCCTTGAAGACCGTCGCCACCTGGTCCCAGACCATCACGAAGCGCACGTCGACCACTGCGACAGCCACCGTGCGCTCGCCGGTGTCGACGGCATCACCGTCCAACTGTCGGTAGTGGTGCATGTTCAACACGACCGTGAATCCCCTGGCCAGCAACTTGTCGACGACGGATTCGACGCGAGCCATGAACGATGCGTCGACCGTGTATGGAGCGTCGGCACCGGCGTGATTGCTCCAGCGCACGGGAAGCCGAACGGAGGTGAAGCCCGCGAGCCTGGCCTTGTCGATGAAGTCATCGGTGATGGTGAGGCCCCACGCGCCCTCGGTGGGCGCCTCCAGCATGTTGCCGAAGTTGACGCCGCGACCAATTGCCGCCGCGGCGGACGCGGCGCGGGCCGACGCGCCGGGCGCCGCATTGTTCGCCACCGGTGGGAAGCTGCCAATGTCGGGTATCGCGGACTGCTCGGGGACGACGGTCGCACCGCTGCCAGCGCACGCACCGAGGAACAGCATGACGCCCGCGAGCGTCACTTCACGAATGATCTGCATGCACGACCGCGCTCGAGATACCTGCGCGCCGCTCAGGCTCGCGCGATTCGCAGCTACGATGGATGCCACGTCGGCGTTCAGGCGCGGGATGTACACGGCATGAACGCTATGGCATCACGGCGGCGAGTCAACGCCTCGTGGGCGATCGCGACGCTCGGCGAGGCCGCCCCAGCTCAGCGTCCAGTGGAACGCATTCGAGACCGGCCTGGACAGGTTCGTACGGAGCAATGTGTCGATGCCGCGCGCCAGCCACATCAACGCGCCAAGGACGACGATGCCAACCAGCCAGAGCGGAAAGACGATGATGAAGAAGAGGATGATGAACGGCATCAACAGGATCGGCGCAACGGGCAGTGCCATCTGGATCATTGGTCAGGCCAGGAGCGAGAGTAGGGCGAAACTCGCGAGCCAGTGCTCACCCGCGTATTCGCCAGCCATGTGCGGCATGCTCGCCTCCATGTGCGCTGCAGCCGCGTCGAGGACGGGCGCGCGTCGAACGTCGTCGTCGCTCAACGTCCGCGCGAGCGACCGCCAGCACCACGCTCGGCTCAGGTTCAAACCGTCGAGGTGCGCGATCGTGCCGTCCGCGCGATCGCTCACGGTGGCGGGGGTGAAGAGCGTGAGCGGATCGCGCAGCGACATGCGCGGCAGGAACCGCGCCAGCCACGCCGAAAAGAGATCGATGTCGAGCGACCGGCGCATGCACTCCACCTCCATCAGCGCGGTCGAGAGGAAGTCGTCCCCGCTCGGCTCCCACGCCTGGCAGTCCGCGTCATTCGAGTACCAGGCCACGGCGCGGCCACGCAAAAGACGCCCGAACCGCTTGTCGCGCACGGCGTCGGCATACTCGAGTGCAAGTGCGATGGCGAACGCGGAATTGAGATGGGTGCCGGCGCGAATCGGGTATGTCGCACGCGGCAGGTAGCCGGTGAAGCGACTGACGAACTCACCCGCCAGCGGCTTGAGCGCGGTGCTCCACAGCTTCCCCTCCAGCGACCCATGCCGCGACAACTCGGCCGCCAGCATGAGCAACCAGGCCCACCCATACGTCCGCTCGAATCCGCCACGCAGCGGTTGCCCGAGATAAGCCAGCTCGGCGGCAACATTCGCAACGGTGAACTGCCGGTTGAACAGCGCACGGATCTCGTTCGCTTCGGCGATGTCCGGCTCGAGGCGTAGCACGGTGGCCAGAAGCCAGTAGCCGTGCACGCATGAATGCCAATCGAAGCTGCCATAGAAGAGGGGGTGCAGCGACCGCGGCGTGCGCACGTCGTCGGGATCGTTGAGCACGTGATCGAGCTTGTTGGGAAACTCCCGCTCCACGTGTGCCAGTGCGATGCGCGCGAACTGCGACGCGATTTCCGGGGTCAGCTGTGCAGCGTCCATGACCAATTCTAGCCCAGTCAGCGCAACTAGATCAGTCTCCGCTGCATCGACTCGCGGTACATCTGCCGCCGCAGCCCGTCGGCTTCGATAAGCATGGCCGTGATCTCGTCCGCGTTCGACGTGCCGTAGTTCGCGTGGCAATTGTTCATGACGACATGCACGCCCTGCGTCCGATGGGCGACGTCGATGACGTTCGGCACCCAGCCGGAGAGTTCGGTTGCGTCGTAGAGGTAGCGATATCGCTCGCTCGTGACCGCGACGGGGGTCTCCCACGTCTCAGTGCGACGTCCGTGCAGCCGCACGACGCCAAGCCGCTCGCTCGTGACGGCGACGATCGGCGGCATTGACGTCGCGAAGCCCGGCGGCGCATCGACCATCACGTACGAAAGATCATGCTCGCGCAGCACGGCGAGTGCTCTGTCACGCCGCGCTGCATCGGCAACCCAGGCAACGTTGCGAAACTCGACGGCGAGGAGCGCTTCCACACCGGTGCGGTCGCGCATGAGCGCGAGCGTGCGCTCGCTCTCGTGCGACGGAACGAAGTCGCGCGGCATCTGGAGCAACAGCGCGCCCAGCTTTCCGACGGCACGCAGCGGTTCGAGGGCGGAGAGGAACCGACGCCAGATTTCGTCGACGAGCTCCGCGGGAAGGTCGCGCGCACGCACCATCCGCGCGCCGGCAATACGCGCGGGAAGCTGCGCGCAGATGTCGGCGGGGAGACGGGCCGTCTCGGTTGCGTGGCCGGTCATCAGGGCGTGCGCCTTGATATCGAAAACGAATCCCGGTGGTGTGCGCTCGGCCCACAAGCCCGCGTTGCGCTCCGACGGCAGCGAGTAGTAGGTCGAATCGACTTCCACGAGGGAAAAGCGCGACGCGTAATACGCCAGCCTCGCGGCCGCGGAGCGCGCTTCGTCCGGGTAGAAGACACCGCGCGCGGTCATGGTGGGATCGGTCCAGCTTGCGGTGCCGATTCGTACGTCGCGGTCGCGCAGCGGGGATGAGCCGGCCGAGACGCCGTGCGACGACATCGACTCACGCGCGAGAACGGAGCGGGCGTGTGCACCGGCGACATCCGCCGGCACCGCGGCGTGCTCACCCGATGTAGCGCGTCGCGAGGACTCGGCGGGCCGCGAGACGTCCTGCTCGCGAGCCACCATCTGCCGTACGCGTGCCGCTGCGTCACGCAGCAGCGGCGCGATGAGCGGCGCCTCCGGCAGGTGCTTCCAATACCGCGTCGGCATCTCGGCACGCATCATCTTCGGTTTGGTGCGTGCCGGGTTGAAGATGCTCGCGTAGTACGTGCGCCAGAGTTCCTCGAGCCCGTCTCCCGTTGGTGCGTCGAGCTTCGAGACCCCTGGCGCATGCGTGAGCGACGTGAGATCCCAGTGCGCTGACGCGTCGGGCGTGAGAATCGACCACCGCATGGAAGGAAAGCGGCGCGCGAAGAATGGCGCCTCGCGCGACACGACGTCGTGCTCCGGCTCGAACCACGCGACGTAGCGCTCGTGCGCCGAGCCTTCGCCGACGAGGCGAAAGCGCACGAACGCGCGCATCTTGTGCCCCTCGCGGCGCACTGCCTTGGACATCAGCTCGAGGCGATGGATATCATCGTCGACGTAAACCGACAACAGGTGCGGCTCGCCGTGCGTGAGCCGCCAGAGCGCCCGGTAGAGGACGTCCCATCGAGCCCTGTCGCGATGGCGTGCGACGTCGGATGCGAGCGCCATGAACGCCTTCGGCACGGTGCGCACCGCCGGAGACGCCGTGGGCAGTGGAGTCGTCGCCACATCGCCGAACAGTGAGTCCTGCTCATCCGAGTGCATGCGCCACACCACCGCATCCGGCGGCAGCTCGGCACGCAATGCGTCGCGCGCTACGATGCGCCAGCCTTCCCAGCTGCCGTCGAAACGCAGCTCGTGCGACGTCGTCACCGGTTACAGCTGGCCGCCGATGGCTGACCGGAGGTCGGCAGAGAAGTTGGGTGGCGCGAACATGTCGATCTGCGCGCGTCGGCGCAGTAGCACGTCGCGGAGTGTCACCGTGTCGATGAGACGGGCGTCGGGGTTGTGGTCGGCGGTGATGACGAAGGGCGTGGCGCGAGAGCTCGCGATGCGTAGCCGCACGAGATCGGCGAGGCGCAGGGCACGCCAGCGTCGCGCGGCGATCATGCGCTCGACGCTCTTCGCACCGACACCGGGAATACGCAGCAGGAGGGATCGCGGTGCGACGTTGACGTCGACGGGAAAGAACGCACGATTGCGCAGCGCCCACGCGAGCTTGGGATCGATGTGCAAGTCGAGGTTGGGCTGGTCGATCGTCGTGAGCTCGGGCGCCTTGAAGCCATAAAAGCGCACGAGCCAATCCGCCTGGTACAGCCGATGTTCACGCACGAGCGGCGGTGACATGCTCGGCAACACGCCCGGCGAATCAGGGATGGGGCTGAAGGCGGAGTAATAGACTCGGCGCAGGCCGTGCGCCGTGTAGAGCTCCGAGCTGGTCGCAAGAATGTTCGCGTCGGAGGACGGCGTGGCGCCGACGATGATCTGCGTACTCTGGCCGGCGGGCGCGAACGTCGGCGAGGCGTCGATAGCCGACTTGACGATGACCATCGTCTCGCGAATGGTATCGAGCTTCTTGTCCGGCGCGAGCTGATCGAGGTCCGCCTGCGACGGGAGCTCGACATTGATGCTGAGGCGATCGGCCCAGCGTCCCGCTTCGCGCAGCAATTCCGGCGACGCGAGCGGGATGGTCTTGAGGTGGATGTATCCGTGAAAGGCGTGATCGACGCGGAGCGACTTCGCGACGCGGACCAGCTGTTCCATCGTGTGGTCAGGACTGCGAAAGATGCCCGAGCTGAGGAAGAGCCCTTCTATGTAATTGCGACGGTAGAAGTCGAGCGTGAGACGCACGACCTCTTCGGGTGTGAAGCGTGCGCGACGGACGTTGCTCGACTTGCGGTTGATGCAGTAGAGGCAGTCGTACTGGCAATAGTTGGTGAGGAGGATCTTGAGGAGGCTGACGCAGCGCCCATCCGGGGTGTAGCTGTGACAGATACCGGCTCCCTCAGTGGACCCGACGCCCTTGCCGTCCTTGCTGCGTCGTCCCTTAGCGCCCGAGCTGGCGCACGAGGCATCGTACTTCGCGGCGTCCGCGAGTACGGCGAGCTTCTCCCTGATTTCCATCCATTCCCCCCGATCTCAGCCCGAATAGAAGCCGAAAATTACCAAAGCGCATCCGGGTGAACCATTGGAATGGAAGTCCTATTCTGCGGTCTCAGCAGGCCTCGATCGCGTGCTCGAGACGAGGGAGCATTCGCGCGATCAGTTCCGGCGACACCGCGCCAACCGATAGCCGGAACCACCCCGACTCCTCCGTGACGCCGAACGCCTGGAACGGGACGATCGCCACACCGGCTGCCTTCAGTAGGTACTGGCGCACATCCTCATCCGACGAAAGAATCCCTCGGTCTGTCGTGTGGCGTCCCTTCAATGCGAACCGTGCGCTCAGGTAGATCGCGCCCTCCGGCGCGAGTACCTCAACCGGCAGGCCCTTGTTCTTCATGGCGACGAGGCCGTCGTGCAGCAGGTCGAGCCGCTCGCGCAGCCCTGCCACCATCTTCGCCCGATAGTCGTGCATCCCCTGCGCGTCGCCGAGGAGCGATGCGACGGCACTCTGCTCCGCCTTTGGTGCCCACGCGCCGATATGGCCGAGCAGGCCGCTCATCGGTCCGGCAACATCGGGAGGCGCGACGATCCATCCCACACGCACGCCGGTTGCGGCAAACGCCTTCGAGATCCCGTCGATGTAGATCGCGTACGGAGCGACCTCGGGACATACCCCGATGGGATGTACGTGCTTCGTGTCGCCGAAGGTGAGCGTCCAGTACACCTGATCGTACATCAGGTAAAGCGGACGCTCCGCGGCACCACGACGCGCATTCTCCTCGACGACGAGCTCGCAGATCTCGCGCAGCGCATCGGCGGTGAACGTCGTACCCGACGGATTGAGCGGCGAGCAGAGCGCGAGCAGCCGAGCACCACGCACCGCCGTCTCGAGCGACGCGCGCGTCGGCAGGAAGTTGGAGCTTGCGTCGCACGGCACGCTCACGCCCTCGGCCGCCGAGAGGTGCACGTAGTGATTGTTGTTCCACGAGGGCGTGGGATACACGACGCGGTCGCCCGGATCGATGAGCGCCGTGTAGGTCGCGTAGATGCCAGGTCGGGAGCCCGCGGTGACGATCACGGAGGCGAGCTCGGGAGTGAAACCGAGCTCCCGGCGATAGAGCGACGAGATTGCCTCGCGAAGGGCGAGCATGCCGTCGGAGGGCGGGTAGTTCGTCTCGCCGCGGCGAAGCGCGTCGATGATGCCGCGTTCGAGAATTTCCGGAATGCGGAATTCGCCGGGACTGAAGTCGCCCACGGTGAGGTTGCAGATGTCGCGGCCGCTGGCGACGAGCGCGCGAACGTCGGCGGCGATCTTCAGGATTTCGGAGCCGACGAGTGCGCCAGCGATCGCGGAGACCCTGCCTCCGCTCGCGCTCACGTCGCTCGAGGCGTCATGCGTCGTCGTGGCCATGACCCAACATACAAACCCGTCGGGCGAGCCGCACCCTTCCCGCTATTCCGACGCCCGCGCAGATTGCACGCCATGCCCAATCGCCGCGACTTCCTCAGCACGCTCGGCCTGGCACTTGGCGCGACCACTCTCGGTCGCCCCGGAGCGCTCGCCGCGATGACCCCCGCTCCGGTGCACCTTCGCCGCTTCGGCATCCAGCTCTACACGCTGCGCTCCCTTACCGAGAAGGATCTCGAGGGCACGCTCGCCAGGCTCGCCGACATCGGGTACGCGGAGGTGGAGTTTGCGGGCTATTTCGGCAAGACGCCGGAGCAGGTTCGTACGATGCTGCTCAAGAACCGCCTGTCGTCGCCGTCATCGCATATCCCGCTGCCCGCGAATGACGACGCGTGGGAACGCGCGCTGGCCGATGCACGGACGATTGGCCACGAGTGGGCAGTGATCCCGTGGCTCGAGCCTCCGATGCGCACGGAATGGGCGCGCTTCGCGGACCGGCTCAATCATCTCGCCACCATGGCGCGTGCTGCGGGACTGCGCTTCGCCTACCACAATCACGACTTCGAGTTCGTGCAGGAGGGCAGCGGCACCGTGATGGACCTGCTGCTCAAGAACACGGATCCTTCGCTCGTGGACTTCGAGATGGACCTGTACTGGGTGACGAAGGCCGGCGCGGATCCGTTGGACCTCATTGCGCGCTACCCGAAGCGGTTTCCGCTCATGCATGCAAAGGATGCGTCCGCCGGCGAGCGCGCCATCGTGGACGTGGGGCGAGGAACGATCGACTTCGCGAAGATCTTTCAGCAGGAACGGACCTCGGGGATGGCGCACGTGTACGTGGAGAATGACAACCCCACCGACGCAATCCAGTCGGCGACGACCAGCTATCAGTACCTGAGCAACCTCAAGTACTAGGGAGCTGTCGGGCCGAGTCACCAGCGCGGGACCTCACGAGTAGTCGTCCCGAGCCACCAGCGAGGGACCTGCTCTCGATGTCCGCAACCAAGGCTGCCGCCGTCCTCGTCGTGATCGCCGTGAGTGCCGTATTTCTCACACAGGCCATCGCAGTGCGCGGCGCGGATGTGCGCGTGCTTCCGGCGCCAGCGGTGGACGTGGCGCCTGTCGCTGTCACGAGCGACACCGCAGTGCTCGCCGGTGGCTGCTTCTGGGGCGTGTCCGAGGTGTTCAAGCACGTGAAGGGGTAAGTTCGGTCGTGTCGGGCTACGCCGGCGGCACCATCAACGCGCCGACGTATGGGATCGTCAGCAGCGGCACCACCGGGCACGCCGAATCGGTGAAGATCGCCTACGATCCGTCGAAGGTGTCGTACGGCGCGTTGCTCAGGGTCTTCTTTCAGGTCGCGCACGACCCGACGACGCTCAACCGCCAAGGGCCCGATCACGGCACGCAGTATCGCTCGGCGATCTTCTTTCGCAGCGCCGACCAGCAGAAGGTGGCCGAGTCATACGTGGCGCAGTTGACGGCAGCGCGTGCGTTCGAGGACCCGATCGTGACGCAGGTCGCTCCGCTGCCGGCGTTCTATGCGGCGGAGGACTACCATCAGGACTACTTCACGAAGAACCGGTACATGCCGTACATCGTGATCAATGACGCCCCGAAGGTGAAGCATCTGGAGGAGTCGATGCCGGAGCTCTGGCAGCCGCGCTAGCTGGCTTGCCTGCCCCAGCGCTCGAATTGGACTCCTTTGATGCAGCCTTGATTGATGCCCGAATCCCTGCCGCTACGGACGTTGCGAGCCTCTGTCGCACGCCGCAGATTCGCAGAGTCAGGTCTCACCGAGAGGATCGCAATGAAGGAAACTCAAGCGGCGTTATACGACGTCTGCATCGTCGGTTCCGGCGCCGGCGGCGGCATGGCCGCATATGCACTCACGCAGCAGGGTGCAAAGGTCGTGATGCTCGAGGCGGGCGGTGAATGGTTTGCGTCGAAGAACTCCGCGATGCTCGTCCCGGCTTGGGCGTCACCTCGGCGCGGGGCGTCGACGCGTCTGCGCCCGTTCGGAGAGTTCGATGCGTGCGACGGTGGCTGGGACATCGAGGGCGAGCCGTTCACTCGTGCACCGGGCACCAACTTCGCCTGGTGGCGCGGCCGCATGCTCGGAGGACGTACCAATCACTGGGGCCGTATCTCGCTCCGCTTCGGACCCGACGACTTCAAGGGCAAGAGCAAGGACGGACTCGGCGAGGACTGGCCGATTTCGTATGACGACATCAAGCCGTACTACGACAAGGTCGACGACCTCATCGGCGTGTTCGGCAGCAACGAGGGACTGCGCAATCACCCGGACGGAAACTTCCAGCCGGCTCCGCGGCCGCGCTGCTACGAACTCCTGGTAAAGAAGGCGAGTGACAGGCTGGGCATCACCTGCATTCCGTCGCGGCTGTCGATCACGACGAAGGCGATCAACGGGCGACAGGCGTGTCACTACTGCGGCCAGTGCAATCGCGGTTGCTCGGTGAAGGCGAATTTCTCGAGCCCCGATGTGCTCATCGGACCCGCGCTGAAAACGGGCAGGCTCACGTTGATCACGAACGCCATGGCACGCGAGGTGACGGTCGGGAACGACGGTCTCGCGACGGGCGTGACGTACATCGACAAGAAGAGCGGCATGGACAAGCACGTAAAGGCGAAGATCGTCGTGCTCGCGGCGAGCGCGTGTGAGTCGGCACGTCTGCTGCTCAACTCCAAGTCGTCGAAGTTCCCACAGGGGCTCGGCAACTCGAACGGTTGGGTGGGCAAGGGACTCACCGACACCACGGGGACGGACGTCTCCGGATACATCCCGTCGATGGTCGATCATGTGCCGCATAACGAAGACGGCGTGGGCGGCATGCACGTCTACATGCCGTGGTGGCTCGACAACAAGAAGCTCGACTTCCCGCGCGGCTACCATATCGAAGTCGGCGGCGGACTCGGCGCGCCGGGCAACGGCTTCATGGGCGGCATCTCGAACTATCCGGGCGGCGGCGGTTATGGAAAGTCGCTGAAGGACGACTACCGGAAGTACTACGGCGCGACGATCGGGTTCTCCGGGCGCGGCGAGCAGATCCCGAATGCGGACTGCTATTGCGAGATCGATCCGACGGTCGTGGACCAGTGGGGCATTCCGGTGCTTCGTTTTCACTGGAAGTGGACCGACAACGAGTACAACCAGTCGAAGCACATGCAGGAGACTTTCCGCTCCCTCATCGCCGAGATGGGCGGTACGGTATTCAGCCAGATGCCGACGAAGGAGCAGGGTTACGGCCTCGCGACGGGCGGCTCGATCATTCATGAGCTGGGCTGCGTGCAGATGGGCAACGACCAGTCGAAGTCGGTGTTGAACGCCAACTGCCAGGCACACGACTGCAAGAATCTCTTCGTGGCGGACGGTGGCCCGTTCGTCACGCAGGCGGACAAGAACCCGACGTGGACGATTCTCGCCCTGTCGTGGAAGACGTCCGACTACATCGCGCAGCAGCGCAAGGCAGGTGCCCTGTGAGCGACATGAATCGCCGCGACGCGCTGAAGGTCTTCGCCGTCGCACCCGTTGCCGGAGCGCTGGAGTGGTCGGGTCCGAGCGTCGAGCGCGCCACGAAGTTCGTCGCCGCGCTGCACGCCGAGGAGCCCACGGTAAACGCGGCGCCCTATGCGCTGAAGTTCTTCACCGCACACGAGTGGCGCACGGTGCGCGTGCTCGCCGACATCATCATCCCGAAGGACGAGCGCTCCGGCAGCGCGACGGATGCGAAGGCGCCGGAGTTCATCGACTTCATGTTGATGGACAAGGAGACGAGCGAAGGCTCGCGCGTGTCGATGCGCGGCGGGCTCGCGTGGCTCGACAACGAGATGCGGAAGCGGTTCGATACGGACTTCATCGCGAGCTCCGATGCCAACCGCAAGCAGGTGCTGGATGCCATCGCGTATCCGAAGAAGGTCAACGCCGAGTTGAGGCGTGGTTCACAGTGGTTCGATCGCTTCCGAAGCAATGTTGGCGCAGCGTTCTTCTCGAGCGCGATGGGCTGGAAGGATCTTCAATACATGGGGAATGTGTTCAACCCTGGGTGGAATGGATGTCCTCCCGAGGCGACGAAGAAGCTCGGAGTATCGTACGAGGAGTTCGATGCGAGCCTGGCAAAGTCTCGGCGAGCGCAGGGACTGTAGGCTGAAACCCAGACTGCAACTACCTGACACGGATTGACACAGAGAACTGCCTGGGATTTACGCGAATACTATTTCGAGATACTTTCGCGCACCGAGTCCGACCTCGCGCAGCATCAAATCGTGAAATCCATTTTTTTTCATGCTGCTCTTCTTGGTGGAGTGTAGCGGAGCAGTATCCGTGAAAATCCCGCTGTTCTCCGCGTAGATCCGCGTCCAGCAGTTGATCTCCCGCCCCGACCCACACAGATGACTGACTCACGACTTGGCGTCGGATTCATCGGTAGCGGCTTCAACGCCCGGTTCCACATGCTTGGATGGAAAGGCGTTCGCGATGCGGACGTCCTCGGTGTATGGAGCCCGAACGCGAAGAACGCCGCCAGCGCCGCCCGCTATGCCAACGACCTCGACGTCGGCGCCGCGAAGGCCTACCAGTCCATCGGCGACATGGTCGCCGATCCCGCGATCGACGCCATCTGGATCACCGGTCCCAACCAGGCGCGCGTCGAGAATGTCGAGGAGATCGTGGACGCGCTCGAGCGCGGCCGCGGCACGCTCAAGGGCATCGCGTGCGAGAAGCCGCTCGCGCGCAACGTCGCGGAGGCGAAGGAAGTGCTGCGCCTCGTGAATCGCGTCGGTCTCATGCACGGCTATCTCGAGGACCAGATCTTCGCGCCGCAGGTAGAGACGGGCCGCGCACTCATCTGGGCGCGCGGCGCCGCCACTACTGGACGTCCATACCTCGCACGCGCCGCGGAGGAGCACAGCGGTCCGCACACGCCGTGGTTCTGGAAGGGTGAGTTGCAGGGCGGCGGCGTGCTCAACGACATGATGTGTCACTCGGCGCTCGTCGTGCGGCACCTGCTCACGAAGCCGGGAGAGCCGCTCTCCACCGTGAAGCCCAAACGCATCACGGCGCACATCGCCTCGCTCAAATGGTCGCGGCCGGAGTATGCGAAGCGACTCTCGAAGACGATGGGTGTCGACTACACGAAGACGCCGAGCGAAGATTTCGCGAGCATGACCGTCGAGTTCGAGACGAATGACGGCTTCACCGTGCTGGGCGAGGCGTCGACATCATGGAGTTTTGTCGGTGCCGGGCTGCGACTGTCTGCCGAATTGCTCGGTCCGGAGTACTCGATGGCGTGGAACAGCCTCGATGCGGGCTTGAAGTTGTTCTTCTCGCGCGCCGTGAAGGGCAGGGCGGGTGAAGATCTCGTCGAGAAGCAGAATGCCGAGACGGGGTTGATGCCAGTGGTCGCGAACGAACCGATGGCCTACGGCTACGAAGCCGAGGACCGCCACTTCGTCCGCTGCTTCCTCGGCAAGGAAACTCCGCTGCTCACGCTCGACGATGGCGTCGAGGTGATGCAGATGCTGATGACCGCGTACAAGAGCGCGGAAGAGGGCAAGACGCTCGACTTCCCGCCGCGCGGGCTGGACAAGTTCAAGCCGGCTGTCGCACGCGGCGAGTGGAAGCCGCCCAAGCAGGGACGATAATGCCTGTCGTCCCGAGCGTAGCGAGGGACCTGCTCTTCATCCTCCCGCCGTGAGCATCCTCGTCGAAGCATGTGTTGACGCGATCGACGCGTCGCTCGAGGCAGAGCGAGGCGGAGCGAATCGGATCGAGCTGTGTGGTGAGCTGCTGCAAGGTGGCGTGACGCCGAGCGCTGGTCTGATCGGCGCAGTGCGTGAGCGCGTGATGATTCCGCTGTTCGTGCTCATACGGCCACGCACTGGCGACTTCCTCTACTCCACCGACGAGCGCGACGTAATGCTCCGCGACATCGCGTTGGCAAAGTCACTCGGCGCGAATGGCATCGTGATGGGTGCGCTCACGTCGAATGGCGACGTCGACACGGAAACGACGCGCGCATTAATCGACGCCGCGCGGCCATTGCCGGTGACCTTTCATCGGGCGTTCGACTTCGCGCGAGAGCAGGGGTCGGCGATGGACGTCTTGCTCGATCTCGGGATCGATCGGGTGCTGACCTCAGGCGGCGCGTCGAATGCACTCGAGGGCGTGGCGGCGCTGCGACGTCTGGTCGAGCGCGCCGGAGC
>JBBQDT010000023.1:0-37730 GCA_038319955.1 Gemmatimonadales bacterium
CACGAGCAGCCGCGCCACGTCCTGCCGATCGCGGAGCATGTGCTGCGCGGGGGTCGACTCGTGGTCGATGTCGCGTGCGTCGATGTCGGCGCCGTGCGCGAGCAGGTACGTGGCGATCTCGGGGGTGCTCGCGAAGTGAAGTGGCGTCTGCCCGTCGCCGCCGCGCGCGTGCACGACGTCGCGGTTGGCTTCGACGAGCGTCGTCAGTCGATCCAGCATGCCGAGTCGCGCGGCAGCGTGTGCGTCCACGGTTGCGCCGCGCTCGATGAGGAAGTCGGCGAACGCCGGATCGCTGTTATCGAGGACACCGAAGCCACCTGCCCACCACTGGCTTCTCGCGTCGATGTCGGCGCCGTGTCGAAGCAGCAGGTCCACCATCTCGCGGTTTTTCGAGTCGACGGCCGACAGCAGCACGGTTCCACCAAATGAGCCGCCGGGCGCGGGCGTGTCGATGAGCGCTCGGAGCTCCGGATGTCCTTGGAGGAGATCCGCGGCCGCGCCAATATCGTTGGCGCGAACGGCCGCGGAGAGGGCGGCAAAATCAGGAGTGCTCATGTGCATGAATAGAAGTGTTCCGTGGCCGACACGCCAATTCCAGCGAGGCTCATGCTGACGTTCCAGAAAGGCACGTCCCCCGACTTCGCTCGGGACGACAATGGCACGCTTCCGAAAACTCCGGTCTTGACAATGGCGCGCAATTGTTGAAATATCAACACAGTTGATTTTTCAGCACAAAACAACTTGTCATCCACGGTCATGACTCAGAAGCCGGAAACGCCCGCCCTCTCACGCAGGGAGCGACAGGTGATGGACATCCTCCACCGCCGCGCCGAAGCAACCGTCGCCGAGATCATGGTGGAGTTGCCCGATCCGCCCACGTATTCCGCGGTGCGCTCGGTCCTTCGCATTCTCGGCGAAAAGGACCTCATCCGTTATAAGGAAGACGGGCCGCGCTACGTCTACTATCCCACGCAGGATACCGAAACCGCGCGCGACGACGTGCTCGCCCACGTGGTGCGGACGTACTTCGCCGGCTCGCCCGAACAGGCCGTCACCGCCCTTCTTCGCATGTCCGACGTGGATATGAAGGACAGCGAGATCGAGCGGCTGCGCGAGACAATCAAGCGCGCACGTCAGAGTGGGAGATAGCCCATCATGATCTCCTCATTCTTCACGGCGCTCGGCGGGCTGGCCACGGACCACGCCTCGCTGCTCATGATGCTCGTCAAGGCGACGATCATCCTCATCGCCGCACTCGGCATCACGCTGTCCATGCAGCGCGCGTCGGCGGGCTCGCGTCACCTGGTGTGGCTCGTGACGCTGGGCATGCTGCTGCTCGTGCCCGCACTGTCCACGTGGGCGCCACTCCCCATCCGAATTCTACCTGCGACAACCGCGACGACAGCCGTCGTCACCAGACAGACGATGGGCACCGCACCCGCCGAGCAAACCTCGATACTGCGGAGCGGCGACGGGAACGCCGTGAGCCTGTTGGGCCCGAGCACTCCGGCGCCGGGGGCTGCGTCGCCGAGCATGCTCGATCGGCTGTCTGGCATGCGCGGCGTGACGCTGCTGCTGTCCATCTGGGCCGTCGTCGTGGCGGGCATCGTCATCGTGCTGGCGTCTGCAGGCCTGTCGGTGCGCCGCATCGTGAATCGTGCGCGGCCGCTCGAGTCGCCCGACTGGCTCGCGCCGCTGTTCGAGATCGCCGACCGTCTCGGCCTCGCGGAATCTCCGCGGCTGCTCCAGAGCGCCGACGCCAAGATGCCATTCGCATGCGGAGTGTTGACGCCCACCATCGTGCTGCCCGCGGAGTCCGAGAGCTGGAGCCTCGATCGCCGCCGCGCGGTGTTGCTGCACGAACTCGCGCACGTGCGTCGTCGCGATCTCCTCGGCCATACGCTCGGCCGTCTCGTCTGCGCCGTGTACTGGTTCCATCCGCTCGTCTGGACTGCGGCGAAGAACCTTCGCTCCGAAAGCGAACGAGCGTGCGACGATCTGGCGCTGGCCTGCGGAACACGGGCCACCGATTACGCGGAGCATCTGCTGGACATCGTCACGTCGGTGCGCGGCGATACAACCCCGTTGGTGGCGCTCGCGATGGCGCGGCGCAAGGAGTTCGAAGGACGCATGCTCGCCATTCTCGATCCCCATCTTCGCCACTCGACGCCGAGCCGAAGGCAGTCTGCCGCGCTGATCGCGACGCTGGCGCTCATCTCGCTCACGGTAGGTGCGGCCTCGCCAGTCGCTCGCCGTGCTGACGCGGCGGTCGTTTCTGCGCCGAAATTCGAACAGGCGTCGCCGTTGCCCGCAGAGCGGCCAGCACCATTCGCCGAGCCGCGCGATGCACCGCAGCCCAAGGCACTGCACTCCAAGGCGTATCCGGACTCTGGCGCGCCAGGCGTGATCGCTCATGCCTTCGTCGAAGACATGTCGCAGCACGTTTCCACCAGCATCTCCACGGTGACGAGCCAGGCAACGAGCCAGACCATGACGTCGAGCTCGAGGGCGTTGGCGGCAATCGCCGAAGCGAGTGTGAACATCGGCATGAATGCCGCGGCGAATGCGCTTCAAGACCTCGCGAACGGCGACAAGGGAAGCAAGGGCGCAAGGGGCTCGAAGGGCTCGAAGAATCCGGACGACCGCCCGATCCTGCTCGCGAAGGTGCTGCGCAGCGACAGCAGCGCATCGCTGCGGCGCATTGCCGCGTGGGGACTTCAGGAATACGCGGACTCTCCGATCGCCGTCGAGGCGCTTGTCGGTGCAGTGCGTCGCGACGCTGATGCCAAGGTCCGTGAGATGGCCGCGTGGGCGCTGGCGCACGGCAGCGATCGCGCCGGCGGCGCGGTGGACGCGCTGCTCGGCGCCCTCAAGAGCGATGCGAGCGAGCGTGTTCGCGCCACCGCCGCATGGGCGCTCGGCGACATCGGCGACCGGTCCTCCGTGGATGGATTGTCTGCTGCGCTGTCCGACGCGAGTGCCGATGTGCGTTTGCGCGCCGCATGGGCGCTGGGGAACGTGCAGCCAAAGTCCGCACCGAAACAGCTCGTCGCGATGCTGAACGATCCCGAGCCACGCGTTCGCGAGCTGGCCGCGTGGGCGCTGTACAACATCGAGGATCCGTCCACCGTGCCGGCGCTCGAGGCAGCGCTCAAGGTGGAGCAGAACAAGAACCTTCAGCTCTCCTACATCCGCGCGTTGGCGTCGATGGGCGAGAAGTCGGTCGATGCCATTCGCGGATTGCTCGAGTCGCCGGACCAGCGAGTCAAGGCGATGGCCGTGCGCGCACTGGCAGGAGGACACGCGACAGGTCCATGGCCGATGCCATGGCCGGAGCCGCGCCCCTTCCCCTGATCGGAAAAGAGGATGGGCGCTGCGGGAGCCGAGCGCCTGTTCTTCTGGAGTGTAGTGCTGATTTTTCACCCTTCAGCCCATGGTCCTGACGATGGGCAACGTCTACGGAGTCACGATGCAACGAGTGATCGGAGTGGTCGCGGCGGCAATGCTCGTCTCGATGAACGGCGCCGGTGCGGCGACGGGTTCGCACGAGGCGGGCGCAAAGCGCGCCGCGCCGATCGACATCGCGGCACTGCTCATGGCGGCGCACGGTGCGCCACCGATGATCTGCGCGTTGGCGTCGCAGGCCGTGCGCGGATACGGATGGGGCGACTGGAACGACGCGCCGGCGACGCCGCTGTCGTCCGTTGCGCCGATTCGTAATCGCGATGTCAACGACAACACGCTGTCCACGGAGGACATGGACAGGCTGTTGACGGGGCTCGCGTCGGACGACGCCTGCGTGCGAGAGATCTCCGTGCGTCTGCTCGGTGGACAGCGCAACGAGAGCAGCGTGACGAAGGAGAGAATCGCGCGAGCGCTCGTGTCGCGTCTCGGATCGCAGGATGCGTCCATGCGGGAAGTGACAACGTTCGGGCTGGGCATCCTCGCACCGGTGAGCGCGCTCGATCCGCTCATCTCGGCCCTGCGCGATGCCAGCGCTGGCGTGCGCGCGAATGCCGCATGGGCGCTGGGGCGCATCGACAACGGAAAGGCACTCGCGTCGCTCGTCGGGCTATTCCGCGACAGCGATGCTCGCGTGCGTGAAGCGGCGGTGGTGGCCACGGGGCGCATCGATTCGGTGAGCAGCATCCAGGCGTTGATGCGTGTGCTGCAGAGTGACGAGTCGCCAGCGGTGCGTCGCGTCGCCGCATGGGCGCTCGGCCAGAAGAGCGCGCGTGAGTCGGCAGATGCGCTGGCGACGCAGCTTGGCAAGGAAGGCGATGCACGGGTTCGCGAGATGATCGCCTGGGCGATGGCCGAGACGGGCGCGCGCAGTGGCACGGGCGCGCTGACGTTGGCGATGCGTCGCGATGCGGACGACAACGTGCGTGAGACGGCGGTGTGGGCGATTGCGGAGCTCGGCGACCGCAGCGCCGTGGACGCACTCGGCGCAGTGGCGGAGAGCGACCGGAGCGCGAAGGTGCGCGGTACGGCTGCGTGGGCAATTGGCCAGTTGCACGGCAACGGCACAAAGGTGCCGAGTGGCCTGGTGAAGCTGCTCAAGGATGACAACGACGAGACGCGTCTCAAGGCGGCGTGGGCACTCGGTCAGGTCGGTGACGGCAGTGCGATCAACGAGATCAAGGGTGCCTTGAAGGTCGAGCAGAGCCCACAGGTACGACGTGCGTTGATTCGCGCGCTGATCAAGTCGGGCGGTCGGTCGGAGGAGACGTTGACCGAGCTGTTGACCTCGAGCGACGCGACGGTGCGTGAGGCCGCTGTGCGCGGACTGGCGGGCAACAACTCCTTCAACCCCTGGCCATGGCCGTGGCCGAGGCCGCGCCCGTTCCCATGAAATCGAGAGTGATGCTCGCGCTGCTCGCGCTGCTCGCGCTGCTCGCGGTGCTGTTGATTGCTCCGCGGGCTGCGGTTGCTCAGGGACAGTCACTCGCGGAGATGTCGTCGATCGACACGACGAGCGCGGCTGCACCGGCGCAGTGGATCGCTCGAGGACACGAGCTTTATGCAGCGAGCCGGTATCGCGAGTCCATCGCGGCATTCGAGCGTGCATTGCAGTTGCGCGCGGATGCGGGTGCCGACGGTGCGTGGAATGTCTCCCGGGCATATGCGCAGCTCGGAAATCGGAAGCAGGCGCTCCGGTGGCTGACGCATGCCCGGCAGCTCGGCTTCCGCGACGAGGGGGCGATTCGGGACGAGGTTGCGTTCGACAAGTATCGAGGGGAGATCTTGCCAGTTGAACGATCATTCAACACATTGGCGCCGTGTCGACCGCGCCCCGGGATCGTATCCTCTTCGCTGCCATGCAACTCTTCGCCGAGAAGGGATACAACTCCACGAGCGTGATGGACATCCTCCGCGAGGCGGAGGTGAACGCAGGTAGCATGTACCATGTCTTTCCCGGCAAGCAGGAAGTCCTGCTCGCCGTGTTGGACATGTACCACGACGGCATCGAGCCGATGCTTCTGGCGCCAGTGTGGAGCGCGGAGTCGGATCCCATCGAGCGTGTGTTCGCCCTGCTGGAGTCGTACCGGCAGCGACTGCTCATCACGGAGTGCACGTACGGCTGCCCGATCGGCAGCATCGCGCTCGAGCTGCACGAGCCGGATCCACCGGTGCGCGAGCGCCTGGCCGCGAACTTCGACGCCTGGGTCGCGGCAGTCGAGGCGTGCTTCATCGAGGCGGGATCGAGGCTGCCTGCGTCGGTGGACCGGCGCGGGCTCGCCGTGATGGCGTTGACGTCGATGGAGGGCGGCGTGATGCTCTCACGAACGCATCGAACCCCCGAGGCATTTGACGCAGCAGTGCGGATGTACCGCGACTATCTGGAGCGGCTCCAGCAGCAGGCCGCAGGCTGAAGGCCTTGTCGTTCACTCCCCCCATCGGCAGAGGAGCTTCATGATCAACTCACGTGCAGTCATCGTCGCGACGGTCGCTGGGACAGTGTTGCAGCTCGCCATGGTTTTCGCGGGTCACTCGAATGCGTCGATCGCGGCGATGTTCGCGGTTGGTGGAATGGGAATTTCGCTCGTGGCCGGCGTGATCTATGCCATGCAGTCGCGCGGCGGTTCGGCGGGCAGCGCGGCTGTTGGCGGGCTGGTTGCCGGCGGCCTCTGTGCGCTGATTGGCATCGTCGTGTCGTATGCCCTTGGTGACGTGACGGCGCAGATTCTTGCCCTCGGCACGCTCAGCTCGGCCGTCAGCGGTGCGATCGGCGGGTGGCTTGGTCGGTTCGCGTTCGGTGGTGCGCGGAGGATGGTCTGATGAAGCTGGCCATGGTGGCACTACTGCTGGCGCCTGCCGCGTTGTCGGTGAGTGCCCAGGGCGTCCGCACGACGCAGGACTTTCGCTGGCTGGAAGGGCGGTGGGAGGGGCACCTGGGCTCCGACGTGGCGGCGCGCGCCGACATCATGTTCTCGAAGCCGACCGCACGGTCGATCGTCGGGACGATGCGTCTCGTGAAGAGCGACACGGTGCTCGTGGTGGAACTCATCTCGCTGGTGGATACGCCGGCAGGAGTGGAGATGCGGTTCCGGCATTTCTCACTGGAGCTCGAGGCATACGAGCCGAACTACAAGCAGGCGATGCGCCTCACGTCGTTCGATGCGACCGAGGATGTGTTCGAGAATACCATTCCGTACGACAAGGCGATGATGTCGACACAGCCACGGACGACGAAATTCATCAGGCAGGGCGCCGACGGGTTCGTCGGCCGATCGAACATCATCGATTCCGACGGCAGGCCTGCAGTGATCGAGACAATCTACAAGCGAGTGCGCTAGTCCATGACCAACTTACTGACCGCATGCTGAAATCACGCTGGCGCCGCTGGAACGACAAGGCGGTGCTCCACCTCGACTACGCGAATTTCAAGGCCGACATCGAGGGCCTGCGCGCCGAGGTCGCCGAAGCGGATGCGGAGATCCAGCACGAGCCGAAGGGAACAGTGCTCGTGCTCATCGACCTGCGTAACACCGTCGCGTCGGGTGCGGTGGTGCAGCTGTTCAAGGAGAGCTCCGTGCTCACCGACCCCTACGTCCTTCGCCATGCGCTCATCGGCATCAGCGGCGTGAAGCGCTTCCTCGCCGACAAGGTGGCGCGCTTGTCGGGGCGACCGATGCGGTTGTTCAAGACGGAAGAGGACGCGCTGAACTGGCTGACGTCGGGGGTGACGCCGACCACGGAGAGCGACGAGATCGGCGTACCGCTGAGCTAAGGGCGGCCGATCGCCTGCAATCGTCCCTTCGCCTCGGCGTTGTTTGGATCGCGGCGCAGGGCCTCGCGGAGCGCCGCTTCCGCCGCAGTCGTGTCGTTTCTCATCAACGCGATGTTGCCGCGGAGCACAGAAAGGGTCGCGGAGGCCGGAAACTGTTCCTCGTTGAGCGTCAGGAGCGCCAATGCCTCGTCGAACCTGTTCGCGCGAGCAAGCCGGAACGCCGCCGTGTTGAGTGAGGTTTCGCCGAAGTCATACGAGCCGCTGCCATAGTAGCGATTGCACAATGCCTTGTAGGCACGTACGGCGGAATCCGCGCCGGATGCGGTGCCGATGTCGGCGACCACCGCGAACAACGGCGCCGGACGACTCACCCCGCGATGACAGGTGCCGCACGTCACCTGTAGCGCAACGGTGCCGGCGCGCGGCAGCGTGTCGACGCGACGATTGATCTCCTGCACCATCAACATCATCTGCCGCGCGACGAGCTTCGTGCGCTTCTCGTCCGACGTGAAGTCGAACTGGTCCAGCGGCTGCCCTTCCCGGCCGACGTGACAGAACTGACACCGCACGCCAAGGTCGCTCGTGAAGTTCCGCATCGCACCGATGACCTGCGTCACGGGCGTCGCATGGGCGAACACTTTCGTGTTGACCAGCGTGTCGGGGGGAAACTTGCCTGCCTGCGCGGTGACGCCGGCGGGCAACAACACCAGGAAAGTCAGCCCTGCGAAGCGGAGACGCATGCGACCACCTCGGTCGAATGAACGCGACGGCACGTGAGATAGCGACCCGTTGCCGGGGTCGACGGTCACAGCCGTGTCGCGTCCTGTTTGCCAACGCCACGCCCATCCCTAGACTCTTGTCGCATGCGCCCGCCCCAGATATTCGTCCCGCCGTATGACATCGCCGCGTTGCGCAGCCGCATTCCGCTGCTCGCGTCGATGATCCCGATGAGCAATTGCTCGCAGGCGCCGCAGACCACCGCCACGCGAGCGGTAGCCGAGTACTACCTGGAGACATGGAATCAAACCGGGATGGACTGGGACGAGTGGATCGACCAGGTGCGGCGCGCGAAGGAGGAGTTCGCGACGCTGATCGGCGCGTCGACGAACGAGATCGCCCTATTCAGCTCGGTCTCCGAAGCGACGAGTGCGCTGGCGAGCGCGCTGGACTTCACGGGGCGGCGGCGGAAGCTCGTCGTCAGCGAGGCGGAGTTCCCCACGGTGGGGCACGTGTGGCTCGCGCAGGAGCGCCGAGGCGCGATCGTGCAATGGGCCGCGCTGCGCGACGGTGCCGTCGATCCGTACGAGTACGACCTGCACGTCGACCGTGAGACGCTGCTCGTGTCGGCCTGCCACGGCTACTACGTCGACGGCGCATTGCAGGATCTCGCGCGACTCGCCGCGCAGGCCCATACGCACGACGCACTCCTCTTCGTCGATGCGTATCAATCGCTCGGCGCCGTGCCTGTGGATGTGAAGGCGCTCGGCGTCGACTTCCTCGTGTCAGGTACTCTCAAGTACCTCATGGGAATGCCTGGCGTGGCGTTCATGTACGTGCGGCGGGAACTCATCGAGCGCCTTCAACCGTCGGTCACTGGATGGTTCGGCCGGGAGGATCCGTTTGCGTTCGAGGTCAAGGTGCTCGACTGGTCCTCGAGCGCGAGCAGGTTCGACACAGGCACGCCTCCGATCATCAACCTCTACGTCGCGCGCGCGGGGATGGAGATCATCAATGAGATCGGCGTCGCGAACATTCGGACGTGGCACGAGGTGCTGGCCCGCCGGCTGATCGACATGGGGATCGAGCGTGGGCTCACGGTGTTCGGGCCGACCGATGTGGCGCACAAGACGGCACTGACGGCATTCGTCGTCGACGACCCACAGGCGGTGGAAGCAGCCATGCGTGAGCGTGGAGTGCTTCCGTCAGCGCGCGGGCCGGTGATCCGCCTTGCTCCACACTACTTCAGCACACTCGACGATGTCGACACGGCGCTGGACGTGCTGGTGTCGGTCACGCGCGAGACATGACATCATTCGCTCCGGACGATGACTCCTCGATCACCCGACCTTCCAACCCCATGGCGAAGCAGAGTGCGGGACTCCTGCTCTACCGCAGGAGTCCGAGCGGAACCGAGGTGTTCCTCGTGCATCCGGGCGGACCGCTGTGGGCGAAGAAGGATGCCGCCGCGTGGTCGATTCCCAAGGGCGAGTACACAGACGATGAGGACGCGCTCGCGGCGGCCAGGCGCGAGTTCGCCGAGGAAACCGGCACGGCGATCGAGGGCGAGTTCCTCATGCTAGAACCGGTGACGCAGGCGAGCGGAAAGGTCGTTCACGCGTGGGCCGTCGAAGGCGACTGCGACGCTGCAGAGATCAGGAGCAACACGTTCACGATGGAATGGCCACCGCGGTCTGGTCGCCAGACGAAGTTTCCCGAAGTCGATCGAGCGGGCTGGTTCGGAATGGACGTGGCACGCGAGAAGTTGAACAAGGGGCAGGTAGGCCTGCTCGACCAGCTCACCGCGCTGGTGAGCGGCGGTCGACCACCACTGAGCCGCCCTTCATCACCCAGCGCACCTTGTCGATGACCACGCCGACGTCGCGTAGCGGATCACCTTCGACCGCCACGATGTCGGCGTAGTATCCGGGCGCAATCTTGCCGAGCTTGTTCGGCATGCCGAGCAGCTCGGCGGCATTCGTCGTCGCGGTGGCGAGTGCCTGTGCCGGTGTCATGCCGGCCTGTACGAACCAGCCGAGCTCGCGCGTGTTCTCACCGAACATCCAGTAGACGGCGTCCGAGCCCATGGCGAGCTTCACGCCGGCGAGGTGGGCGCGTCGCGCCGTCGCGAGGTTGAGCAGGCGAAACGAATCCAGCTCCGCAACCTGCTTCGCGTTGTAGCCCAGCAACGCTGCATTCTCGGCGTAGAAGCGGTTGTGGTCGATCGTCGGCACGTACATCGTGCGAGTGCGTGCCCATTCGGCGAGCGTCGCGTCGTCCACGCCGGCGGGATGCTCCACGGATTCAGCGCCGGCGCGCATCGCGGCCCGTCCGCCCGATTCGCCGTACGAGTGAATGGCGATCGGCTTGTGATAGCTGTGCGCGGCCTCGACGGCGACGCGCATCTCGTCGTCGGTGAAGGTCTGCACGCCGGTGACGTTCTGGAAGCTGCCACTCGAGCCGTACATCTTGATCCAGTCCGCGCCAGCGTCCACCTGTGCCTTGATGGCGACGCGAATCTCGGCCGTGTCGCGCACGCGGCCGCGCGCGGGGGCGGACGGCGTCGTCTCGCGTGGCACGGTGAGCTTGGACAGTCCGAACCCTGCGACGAACATCCGCGGTCCGATCATCGCGCCCTTGTTGATCGAATCGCGCATCGCGATGTCGGTGTAGTTCGACGCGCCGAGATCACGCACCGTGGTCACGCCTGTCTCGAGCGTCTTGAGTGCGTTCGCGGCGGCCGCCATGACGACGGAGTCCTTCGACCGCGGGCCGGGCGCCGACAGGTTGGCCTTGTCGCGCCAGTACGTCATGTGCGTGTGGACGTCGATGAGGCCGGGAATCGCGGTGTAGCGACGCAGGTCGATCACCCGCGCGCCGGCGGGTATCGCGCCAGCACCGGTGCCCACGCGCACGATGGTATCCGCCTGTACCACGATCACGGCATCCGGAATGGATCGTCCCGATGCATCGACCATCGCACCGAAGCGCAGCGCCGTGACCTGCTGCGCCGGCAATGCAGCCGCGACGAGCAGCGCGGCAAGAGCAATTCGCATCTTCATTGACTCAGCTCCTCGGCGACGATCTTCTCGAAGGTTTCCACCAGACGGTCCGCATCGGTGGCGTCGAACGGCATCGGTGGGCGAATCTTCACCACGTTGTGGTGCGGGCCGTCGGTACCGAGCAGGATGCCCATCTCGCGCATTCGGTTCGCGACATACGATGCCTCCATACCCGCCGGCTCCAGCGTGTCGCGATTGCGCACGAGTTCCACGCCGAGGAACAATCCGGAGCCTCGGACGTCGCCCACGATGCTGTAGCGATCGCCAAGCGGTCGCAACCCCGCCAGCAGACGCTCGCCCACGGCGAGCGCGTGCGCCTGAAGGTCCTCGTCGCGCAGCACATCCAGCACGGCGAGCCCCACGGCACACGAGACATTGTTGCCGCCGAACGTGCTGAAGAACTCCATGCCGTTGTCGAAGGCAGTCGCGATGGCGCGCGTCGTCACCACGGCGGCGATCGGATGTCCGTTGCCGAGCGGCTTGCCCATCACGACGATGTCGGGCACGACCCCTTGCGCTTCGAACGCCCAGAAATGCGTCCCCAAGCGACCGAGGCCGGTCTGGACCTCGTCGGCGATGCACACCGCGCCCGTGGCGCGGACATGCCGGTACACCTCGGCGAGATAGCGCGGCGGCAGCATGAGCTGTCCGCCGACGCTCGGGCACGTTTCGGCGATGAAGCCGGCGAGGCCTCGTCCCTGTTCGTGCATTCCATGTATGATCTCCGCGACATGTGACGCGTACTTCAATCCGATGCTCCGGTCGCCGCGCTTGACCGGACCACGATAGTCGTCCGGCAGCGGCGCGACGTGCACCCACTCCGGCGCACCTGACCCGCCCGGACCGGCATGCTTGTACGGACTCATGTCGATGAGCGACGTCGTGTTGCCATGGTACGCCGCCTCGAGCACGATCATGTCGCGGCGTCGCGTGAACGTGCGCGCCAGGCGTAGCGCGAGCTCGTTGGCCTCGCTCGCGGAGCTGAGGAAGTAGCACACCTCGAGCGACGCGGGCAGCGTGGCCGCGAGGCGCTCACCGTACTCCGCGAGCGAGTCGTTCAGGTAGCGCGTGTTGGTGTTCAGCACGCGCATCTGCCGGTGTGCGGCGTCCACCACGCGCGGATGCGCATGGCCGACATGCGGCACGTTGTTGTACGCGTCGAGATATCGGCGCCCCACGTCGTCGAACAGGTACTGGCGCCAGCCGCGGACCGCACGAACGGGGTCGCGATACGCGATGCTGACGTTGCCGCCGATCCGTGCCTGTCGGTGAACGAGCGCCTCTGCCCTGCTCTCGGCAGCGCGGGGAAACCGGTGAGCCGGAATGCCGACGATGAGATTGGGATCGGGGCAGAGGCCCAGCCACGCGCGACGCTGGCTGGCAAGCGCCACCCCGGGGAAGTCGGCGCCAAGGTCGAGCGTATCGGTGATGACCTGGAAATGCAGATGCGGTGTCCATCCGCCGTTGACCTCAGCCGTGCCGAACGTTCCGATCTGCTCACCGCGCGCGATCGGCTTGCCCTCGTGCAGTCCGTCGAGCGACGTTCGACTCAGGTGGCCATAGAGCGTGAAGAAGACGTCGTTCGCAGTGGTGACGTGCCGGATCACGATGACAGGCCCATAGTCCTGTCGTGACGGGTTGTCGGCGAACGCGTGGACGACGCCATCCAGCGGCGCGTATACCGGTGTACCCGCATCGGCAAAGAGGTCGAGTCCGATGTGAATCGTGCGCCATTCGTCTTCCGGCCTGGGCCCCGTGGCGAACAGCGGCGACGTATAGAGGAGCCGCGGTTCATCGTATCGTCCGATCGCCGTCTGCACGCCCTCCGCACGCAGCAGGCTCTCGATCCGCCGCGTGAGGCCCGGCTCCCTGTTCTCCCGGTCGTCTCCACTCACGATCGGGCTGCCGATGCTGAGGTCGAGCACCGTGCAGCGTTCGGTGCGGAGATCGACGTCGATTACGGGCGCGAATGTCGCCGTGTTGACGGCAAGCCACGCGCGCACTCTAGCCGCCGCGGGAACCGGCTCCATGCCGCACGCATCGCGAATGACGGCTGACGCCAGGCCGAATGGAATCTTCGCCAGCTCGGGCAGTGCGCGGCGGATCGCCTCCTGGCTGACGTCGAGATACTCGTTGCCGGGATTCAGGCGGCGCTGATGCGCCGCGACGCACGCACTTGTGCAGAGGCGAAGCACGATTAGGCCGAACAGCGCCGAGAGCTCGTCGCCGGTGAGGGGAAAGAGCGCGTGGTGGCCGCGCACGACGTGCGCAACCGCAGCGAGCGGATCGTCGGCGTCGAGTATGACATAGGCGCAGGCGATGGCCAGGTCGGCGATGGTGTAGCCGTACACCATGTCGCCGAAGTCGACGATCCCCGTGAGTCGCTGGCGCCGCGTATGGATGTCGTCACCGCCGCCGACGAGCACGTTGTGATCGTTCAGGTCCCCATGGATTGCGCTCCTGCGGAGCAATGGCAACAGCGGTGCGACGTGGTGATCGAAGCGTTCGATGAGTATGTCGATCGTCTCCGCGAGCGTGGCGTCGTCGATCAGTGCGCGATGCTCGGCGATCACCTCGCGACCGTTGGCGAGGTCCCAGTGAAAGTCGCGGTGGATTGCCGGGTGGTCGAACGACGTGAGCGCGCTGCTCAAGGCCCCGATGCGTTGGCCAAAATCCTCGAGGAGCATCGCGGTCCGACATCGCACGGCAGCGAGCGGCACCCCTGGCAGGTGCGTCACCGCCCACGCGAGGTGCTTCCGGCCGTCGGGTGCCGTGACGAGGGTCATCGGCGCGCCATCCAGCGTATTGACGACACGTGGAATGACGTCGAGCGACTGCGCGAGATGCGCCATGGCCTTCTGCTGCGCGTCGAGCATGCGCCGGTCCTCGAGCGCGTTGGCGATCTTCAGCACGACGCGCACGCCTGTCGCCGTATCGAGCAGGAAGTTCTGGTCGCGCTCACTCGGCAGCGGGTGCACGATGGCACTCAGTCCATAGAGCTCGCGCGCAAGCTGCGCGACGGAAGGAACGTCGAACCTGGGGGCGTATTCGAGCATGACAGGAATGCTAATGCGATGCGTTTCCTCGCGGAGCCCGACGATGGCTACACGACGGGCCGGCGTCTGGTGCGGTCTTCGCGTCCCCATGAGCGACGATAGCTGTCGATGCCATGTAGCCCGTGACGTTCAATACCGTGGCCAGCGTGTCGGGAATCGCATCGACGGCGATGAGGATGCCGATTCCCTCCACGGGCAAGCCGACCGCGATGACCAGCGGCGCCAGTGCGATGAACGCTCCGCGTGGAACGCCCGGCGTCCCGAACGCCATGAAGACGCTGAAGACGCCAATTGTCACCAGCTCACGCGCGTGCAGTGGCACACCGTAGAACCACGCGATGAACAGCGCGCCGACGGTCCACGATACAGGCGCGGCGACCTTGAACGTCGATACGGCGAGTGGCAGCACGAACCCGGTGATGCGCGCCGGAAGGGCCAGGGTCCGCTCGGCGCTCTCGATCAGCGACGGCAGCGCCGCGATCGACGAGCTCGAGCTCAACGCGATGAGCTGTGGCTCGAGCATGGCGCGCGCGAAACGCCGGATACCGACGCCGCCGACGATCGCCACCACCGGATATAGCAACAGCGTGCCGAACACGCACATCACCGAATACGCGATGATGTAGAACCCGATGGCACCGACGAATCCTGCGCCTGCGTGCGCCGCGAGCGGCAGCATGAGGGCAAAGATACCGACAGGCGCGAGCAGGATGATCCATCGCACGAGGATCAGCATCGCATCCCCCAACGCGCGAAAGAACCCGAGGAGCGCAGCACGCGCCGGTGGCGCGGTTCGCGAGATCGCCAACGCGAACAGGACGGTGAACACGAGCAGCGGCAGCATCGCGCCGTTCGCGGCGGCGGCGATGGGATTCGACGGGATCATCGACGTCAGCCACGTCGCCACCGTCGGAGCCTGGCCGCCGGACGCGATCTGGCTCGCCGCTTCGGTCGCGCCCGGTGGTATCGCCGGCCGCGTGGCGACGAACCGGGGCAGCAGCGTGAAGAGCAGGTTCGCGAGTGGAATGGCCACCGCTGCCATCAGCAGGAGCAGCAGGACGAACACCACGATGGAGCGACCGCCGGCGCGCCCGATCGCCTTCATGTCGCTCGCCGACGCCACCCCCGTGATGAGCAGCGACACGACGAGGGGAATCACCGTCATGCGGATCGCATTCACCCATAGCGACCCGACTGGCGCGATGGCGTCCGCCGCATGGATCAACGACGGATTCCCCGACGCGCCAATGAGCGCGCCGCCCGCGACGGCGACGACGAGTGCCACGAGAACTCGAGTGCTTTCTTTCATCAGTCGTGTGCGAGAGAACTACATCATCAGGTCGCCGCCATTGATGTCGAGCGACGTGCCGGTGAGATATCCTGCCGCCTCGGACGCGGCGAAGCAGATGAGATCCGCCACTTCGCGCGCCGTGCCGAGCCTCGGCACCGGATAGCTGCCGGCGAGACGCTCGAGCAGCTCGTCAGCGGCATGCTCGTGAGTGAGCTCGGTGTCGATCATGCCCGGACAGATCGCGTTCACCGTGATGCCGAACGCACCGAGCTCCTTGGCCGATGCGCGCGTCAATCCGAGCAGCCCTGCCTTCGATGCCGTGTAGTGTGCGCCGCCGAGCGTGCTGACCATCCGCCCCGCTGACGAGGAGATGTTGATGATCCGTCCATACCCCTGCGCCTTCATGGCCGGGAGGACGGCCTTCGTGAGGAGGAATGGCGCGGTGAGGTTGACCTCGAGCGCCAGCCGCCACTCATCGGCCGACAGGTCGCCGAATCGCGTCGACGCCGCGAGCGCCGCGTTGTTCACAAGGATGTCCACGCGCCCGAATCGATCGAGCGTGCGACGCACGATCTCCTCCGGAACGCCATCGGCCGCGATGACGCGCCCCGAAAAGTCGGCCAGTGGCGTGGAGTCGATGGGGCGGTCCGGAAGGGGAGAGCGGTGGAGCGCGAATATGGCCGCGCGGTTCATCGACGGCAAATGCCACTCAACCTCGGCACTGCCCCGTGCGTATTCGTTCACACAGATTGGACGCGCGCAGTCGTCGTCCCGAGCATAGCGAGGGACCTGCTCTTCCCGTAGTCCACACCCCAGATGGAGCACGAATGCTGAAGGCTCGAATCATCCCGCTTTCCCTGCTCGCCTTTGCCGCCGCGACGCCGAGCGTCGCACACGCGCAGGCGGCGGGAAAGCTCAACCGATATGGCAATCCACGCACGGTGCCGCCGGCCCCGACTTCCGCAGCAATCACCGAGCGCGATCTGAGGATCCGTCTCTACCAGTTCGCCGACGACTCCATGCAGGGCCGCCAGATCGGCCGCATCGGCAACATGAAGGGCACGGACTACATCGGCGCCGAAGTGAAGCGCCTTGGCCTCGTGCCGGCCGGCGATGATGGGACGTACTTCCAGGTGCTCCCCTATCACCTCAAGACGTTCACCAGTCACTCCCGCCTCACCGCCAACGGCAACCCGCTCACGTGGGTCACGGATTGGGTGGCCATTCCGGGTGCACGCGCGCCGCGCGCAATCAACAACGTCGACGTCATCTTCGGCGGTACCACCGGTGACACCACCACGCAGATCACCGCGGCCCAGGCGGCGGGGAAGCTCGTCGTCCTGCTGCCGGCCGTGCCGCGTCCCGCGCAGGCCGCAGGCCCTGGTGGAGGCTTCGGCTTCGGCGCAGGCGCGAACCGCTTCGCTGACGCCGCCGCAATCGCCACCGTCGACCTCGACGCACTCACGCCGGCGCAGCGCGCGGCGCTCGCCGCACCGGCCGTCGCCACGTCGAATGTGGTGGGCGGACGTGGCGGTGGTCGCGGTGGCGCTGCCGGCGCACCGGTCGATTCCGTCGCGCTGCTCAAGGCGCAGGTCAACGCGCTGTCACCGCAGGCCACGATGCGCATCACGCGCGACGCCGCGGCGAGGCTCTTCACCCGCCGCAGCATTGACGGACTGTCCGCGGGCAACAGCGGCGCCACGGTCAGCGCCTCGCTCGACTTCGTGGAGACGCCGAGCGACTACGCACGCAACGTGGTGGCGATCATTCCGGGGAGCGATCCGGTGCTCAGGCACGAGTACGTCGCCATCGGCGCACACAACGACCACGTCGGCCTGCTCGGCACTCCGGTCGACAAGGATTCGATGAAGGCGTTCAACGACGCCCGGAACAAGATGCTGATCTCCAACGGGATGCTCGCGCTCGCGCCGGCACAGCTCGCGACGATCAAGGTCGACATGGACAGCATCCGTCGCCTGATCCCGAAGGCGCGGCTGGATTCGATCCGCAATGGTGCGGACGACGACGGTTCGGGCTCGATGGGTGTGCTCGAGATCGCGGAGCAGATTCAGGCGATGAAGGTGAAGCCCAGGCGGTCCACGCTGTTCGTATGGCATACCGGCGAGGAAGCAGGCCTGATCGGCTCGGCGTTTTTCACGCAGAATCCCACGGTGCCAATCGACTCGGTGGTGGCGCAGATCAACATCGACATGATCGGCCGCGGCCGCGCGGAGGACCTGCCCGGTGGCGGCCCGAATTACGTAGGCGTCGTCGGATCGTTCTTCGATTCGAAAGACCTCGGCGAGATCGTGCAGTCGGTGAACCGAAAGCTCAAGGAGCCGCTCGAGCTGGACAACAAGTACGATTCGACGCTCGCGTGGTCCGGGTACAACAACATCTACGGCCGGAGCGATCACTACAACTACGCGCAGCAGGGCGTGCCGATTGCGTTCTTCTTCACCGGCCTGCATGGCGACTACCATCAGGTGAGCGACGAGGCGGAGTTCATCGACTATCCGCACTATGCGAAGATCGCCAACTACATCAGCGACCTGGTCGTGGAGGTAGGCAACGGTCCTCGGCCGCGCATCAACGGCTCGAAGCCGGCGCGTCCGCCGCGGGCGATGGTGCCGTAGGAAAAAGGATGGTTGGGATCGGGCGTTGGGGAAGGGCGTTGGGAAGTGCGGAAACAGCGCACGCGGATCGACACGGACGACTGCCGGATTATCACGGATAAGACAGAAGCGATCTACTCGGAGGGAACCTCTGTACGTCGATGGTCTGGGGAAAGAATGAGGCGCCGAAACATTGGCTGCGGGCCGTAGTTCAAGAGGAGACCAACGGACACGTCGGCCGCGCGGAGGTAGTTGATCACCTGCACTTCGTGGATCGGGGCGAGCTTGTCCGAAGTCTTCACCTCCACGATCACCTTGCCTTCGACCAGAAGATCGGCCTTGTACAGACCAACATCGACGCCCTTGTAGTACACGGTGAACACCACCTCTCGCTCGCACGCGATACCTCGCGCCTGGAGTTCGACGACAAGGGCACGCTTGTAGACAGATTCAATGAACCCGTACCCCAGTTCGTTGTAGACCGTGAAAAATGCACCTATGATCTGCTTGAACCCACCACCCTTCCACCGCGACGACAATGAAACGACGCCACTTCGTCCACTCGATGTTTGCTGCGGCGGCTGGAACGCTCGTCCTCCCAGGTCGAGCACGATCCGCAACAACTCGCCTGGACCGGTTCGGCCTCGAGCTCTACTCGATCCGCGGCGCGATGCGCGCCGATCCCGAGCGCACGCTCGCGGCGGTGCGTGCCATGGGGTACTCCGACGTGGAGCTCCTCTGGAGCTTCAAGAACTTCGGACGCACACCGCAGCAGGTCCGCGCCACGCTCGACAGGGAAGGGCTCCGCGCACCGTCGTGTCACATGGAGCCCAGCACCATCCTCACCGACTGGGAACGCAGCCTCGATACCGCCAAGCTGCTCGGCCAGGAGTATCTCATCGTGCCCGACCTGGGCACGGAAGGGAGCCGCACGCTCGACAGCTGGCGACTGTGGGCCGACCGCTTCAATACGGCGGGTGCCACCGCACGCCAGGCAGGACTCTGGCTCGCCTTCCACAACGAGCCCACGCACATGAAGCCGATCGATGGCGTCGTGCCCTACGACCTCTTCGTCGAACGACTCGACCCGACGGTCGTGCGGCTACAGCTCGACGTCGGCAACATGATGATGGGTGGTGGCGACGCCATGCAGTATCTCGAGCGGTACAAGGACCGTTACTGGAGCTTCCACCTCAAGGACGTCCTCGCCGACCGGTCCAGCGACACGGAGCTTGGCAGGGGCGCGTTCGACTTCACGCGCTTTCTCGCCGCCGTGCCGCAATTGGCTAGCAAGCCGTGCTTCGTGGAGCAGGAGGGACCGAAGGACGAAATGGCCAGTGCGAAGATCAACGCCGACTTCCTCAGGACGCTCGACTTCTAGCAATCAGGGAAGTGCATCGACGAACGGGTTCGCGTGGGCGTATCGCGCGACCTCCGGCGCAATGCGCGCATTGATCTCGTCGAGCTTCTCCTGCATGCGCGCGCGCGCGTGCTCGAGCAAGGAAGTCTCGTAGTCCTTCGCGTGCGATGGCGCAACGGGCGACACACGAATCGCGTCCGGCACACCGACGTGCACCACCCGCGGCCCGAACGGCTTTGGCATCATGATCGCGACGGCGTTCTTCCAGCCCTCTCGCAGCAGGCGATCGCGCAGCCGCTTGAGGCTCTCGAACAATTGCTCCTGCGAGAGCATCGGCGAACCGTAGACCTCGCGACTGAATTCGCCGAGCCGCTTCGCCTCGTCCGCCATGGCGAGATGTTCCTTCAACACCGCGCGCCTATCCGCAGACGCCGCATCACGGCCAAGCGCCGACCGCTCGTCTCGTATCGATCGCGCGATGCGCGCGATGCGTCGGTCGACGGACCCGACGTCGTCGGTGTGGTAGTGCTCTTCGAGCGCAGTCACGAGATGGCGCTGAAATGCAACCTGTCGCTCGAAGAAGTCACCCGGTGCATCGCCGTAGCCGAAGCGTCGCATGCGCTGCGCGAGCACGTTCATCTGGAGCGCATGGAATCGCCCCGCCACCGTCGTGACGTCACCCTGTGGCAGCGAAAGTCCCTCTTCGAGAATGCGCATCTCGCGATGCATGCGACGGCTGACGTCGCCCACGAACCGGTACTTCCACACGATCGGCACGATGTACACCGGCCGCTCGGTGCGCTCGGCCGCTTGCATGGCCATCTGTGCGATGCCGGGATACAGCGCATGGATGCGATCGTTGGTCCATCGCACGGAGCCTTCCGGGTGCAGCAGAACGCCCTCTCCCTCGAGCGCCCACTCCACTGAGTAGTCCTTGGCCGCCGCACCACCATCGTTGGCGACGAGGTTGTTCATTCCCCAGAACCGCGGCGCTCCGGCGACGATGCCCCTGTCGGCCCAACTCGCCATGCGTGGCGCCACGAGCGTCGAAATCTCCTTGTCGACCATCCAGTCGGTCCCGAACTCCGGATGATTCGGTCCGATGAACGCCACCGTGCCGGAATTCACGGAGCTTGCGAGAGCTCTTCTGTCCTGTTCGGGCAGGTCGAACTCCCGGACCCAGAACCAGCCGTGCACCAGCGGCAGGTCGCGAACGAAGGGGATTCGACGGAGAAGGGGAAGTCCGAGAAGAAAGAACCACCTGTTCACGACGGCCAGCAGCGCCATGACCGGGCCGCTGGGCTGAGGACGGCTCCAGCGCGGGCGGGGAGCGGGCGACTCGATGGAAGGTGTAACTGGTTGTGGAGTGTCGTTTTGCGCGGTCATCAGCATCTCGTGCACCGGTTTGGGAAGCTCTGCCAGGACAACGTCGCCTGAGCCAGTCCTCCCGCGGTCACCCGACGGTCACCGATACGAAAGGGCGAGACTCACCAGCCGTCTCGCCCTTTGTGCATACGGCTCCGACTACCTCACATTCCCAGATTCTTCTTCAGGAATGCCACCGTCTTCGGCCAGCCGTCCTTCGTAGCTGCGAGGTTGTCGGCGCGCTCCTTGTTGGCGCAGGCTTCGTCGCACTGCGGCGTGGCTGCCTTCGGATCGTCCTGCGCGCGCAGGAATCCGTGCACCGCACCATCGTAGTTCGTCCCTGTGTAGCTCTTGCCCAGTGCCTTCATGGTCGAGTCGATGGCCGGCATCGCTGCGCCGATGCGCGCGTCCTTGGAACCGCTCAGTAGCATCACCGGACGCGTGATCTTCGCCATCGAGTCAGCGATCGGCACCGCACCGCTCATGTATGGCGTACCGTAGAAGGCGACACCACCGGAGAAGCCCTTGCCGTTGCTCACGGCCGCGCCCCACGTGGTGGACCCGCCCCAGCAATAGCCGATGACGCCGTACTTCGGTGCCGCGGACGGCTGCGACATCGCGTAGTTCGCTACCGCCGTGATTCCCTCGTTGCGCTGGATGCTGTTCACGCCCGCGATGATCTTTCGCGCCGAATCGCCCGACAGCTCCACCGATGTGGGGCCGCCGCGCACGCGCGACAGCAGGTCGGGAGCGATGGCGATGAATCCGTCAGCGGCAACCTGGTCCGCGACTCCGCGCACCCAGGTGGACAGCCCGAAGATCTCGTGGACCACCACCACCACCGGCGTCTTGGCCCGCGTCGTGGTGGGATAGACGATCCACGCCATCAGCGAATCCTTCGAGCCGGGCGCCCAGGGAATCTTCACCCATTCTGCGTGCCGAGGGCTCGCGGCGAGCCTCGCGGCCGCGTTGCTGTTGCTCGCGGGCAGGCCGGCCGTCCCTTGCGAGAGGCTCACCTCTCCAGCCGACATCACGCGAGGTGACGCCGTGTCCGCTGCGGACATATGAGCCATATGCTCGTCGCTGGACGACGGCTGTCCGCGCTGGACAGTGCACGCGCTGACGAGAACGGAGAGTGCGCACACGATGCGGGTTGCGTGTTGTACGGCCATTGCATGTCCCTGCTGAATGAGGTCGGGCCCGAGGGCATTCGTTGCCAGGAAGTTCCGCTGTGCTGCAGATGGAAACTACCGGCGTCACGAGAGGATGAAAGAGGCGTTGCGCAGCGATCGTCGCGACGACGGCTCCATCACCCGGTCAACTGCGATGTGATGCGCCGAGCCGCCGCGAAACGAGATCGGCGGCTTCGCGCACTCGTGCCGTCAGCTCGGCGACGCGCGCCCGGGTAAATCGCGGCCGTGCGCCGCCGACACTGACGGCAGCCACCGTCTTGCCGGTGACGTTCCTGATCGGCGCCGCCACGGCCGCGAACCCCTCCTCGATCTCGTCGATGGCCGTCGCGAACCCCTGACGCAACACCTTCGACAGCTCCTTCTCCAGCTCGTCCGGATCGGTGATCGTCTTCGACGTCAGTCGCGCGAGCCGCGCCCGCTTCGGTCGCTTGCCGTTCGGCTCCTCGCTGCGCGCGGCAGCGAGCAGCAGCTTGCCCGTGGACGTGGCATGCGCCGGAAAGCGCAGCCCGAAGTCTGGCCGGCCGCCTACGAGAAAGCGTCCGTGCACCTCATCGAGAATCACCACCTCGTCGCCGACGAGAATCTCGATCGTGGCCGTCTCACCCGTGTCACGCGCCACCGCTTCCAGTTCCGAGTGGGAGGCGTTGTACAGATCGGTGGAGCGCAGCGCCTGCGACCCGAGTGCGATCAGCTCCGCCCCCAGCCGATAGGTACCCGTGAGATCCTCGCGCTCCAGCATGCCCTCGTGGACGAGTGCGCCGAGGAGCCGGAAGATCGTCGTCTTGTGGAGGCCGATGTGGCGCGAGAGATCGCTCACGGACCATTGCGGATGCACCGAGTCGAACGCCTTGAGCACCGAGAACGCGCGTCGAACGGCTTGCGTTCCGGGATACGGCGCCGCGGCCGCCCTTGGCATGACCCTCAGCGCCCCATCGCCGCGAGATACGAACGATCCCAGGCGGCGGGGATGGATTCCAGCGGTGAGAACGGGCCGGGTCGATAGACGCGCGACGCCACGCCGAGCTGACTGAGCTCGCAGATGTGCCAGTCCTGCCGGTTCACCGTGTCCCAGAACTCGATCGCTCCCTTCGGCGACCACGCGTCCGATTCCACGGAATCGGGATGCTGCAGCCACTCGGTCACCACGATCGAACGCTGCGCGTCCACGGGCCAGACACTGTAGTAGTTCACGTAGTCCGGGTGCACGCTGAGCATCATGTTCGGAAAGAACGTGTAGTAGAACGCGCGGCGCTGCTCGTCCGCTTCCAGATCACCGATCGGCACGCCACACGCAAGGCCATCGCTCGTCGCGCTCGCGTTGGGCTGCGTGATCTCCATGTATCCGCCGAGCTGCTCACCTTCGTGGAGATCGTTGGCGCCGCTCTGGTACGGCAGCACGCGCGAGAGCTCGGGGTGAATCGTGGGGCAGTGCAGGCACTCGTTGTAGTTCTGGAGGATGAGCTTCCAGTTCGCCTTCACCTCATACTCGCGCCGCTCCACGGTGACCAGCCGGTCCAGGTTGAAGCGCGCGAGGCGGCGGAGCACCGGTGCGAACGCCTCGGCGAACGGAACGGGATTGTCGGAGAGCGACACGAAGATGAACCCCTCCCACTCCTGCACCGGCGCCGGATGCAGTGGATAGTCGGCCTTGTCGAACCCCTCGGCGTCCTGCATGTGCGGCGCGCCGATGAGTCGCCCATCGGTGGAGTAGGTCCATGCGTGGTACGGGCACTGGATGGATCCGGAGAAGTGCCCCGAGGCGGCTTCGCACATTCGCGTGCCGCGATGCCGGCAGACGTTGTAGAACGCGCGCAGCGTTCCACTCCTGTCGCGCAACACGATGATGCTCTCCCCGAACTTCTCGTACAGGAAGTAGTCGCCGGGCTTGGCGACGCGCTCGGCGCGCGCGACCCAGAGCCACCGCTCGCGAAAGAGCTGCTCCGTCTCCTCGACGAGCACCTCTGGCGCGCAGTAGTACTCACCCGGCAGCGTGTGCGCGCCCGATACGAACGTGGTGGCGGTGCGCATGAACGACGTCATCGTCTACTCCCAATTGTCCAGTTGTCGTCCCGCGCGTCGTGAGGGAGCTGCTCGTGATCATTGTCGTCCCGAGCGAAGCGAGGGACCTGCTCTTCCGTCAGCCCAGCATCTCCTTGGCTGCCAACCGACCTGACGCGCCCGCTGTTCCCACACCTGGATGCGTGCCGCTCCCGCATAGCCACAACCCCTCTATTGGAGACGCATATCGCGAATGGCTCGCCACCGGGCGTGCGAAGAGAAATTGGTCGAGCGTGAGTTCCCCGTGAAGGAGGCTCCCCTCCGTGGCGCCGTACCGCTCCTCGATGCATGGCGGTGTGAGCACAACGGAATGTTGCACGAGATCCGCGAGCCCCGGCAGCTGCTGCGCAGCCATCGCGACGACCGATTCTCCCACCGCCACCCGGCGCTCGAGTGTCCATCCGTCGCGGAGATGATACGGCGCGTACTGCGCATGGATCGACATCACATGGCTGCCTCCCGACGCGAGTGGCGGATCGTCGATGGTCGCAATCGACATGCGCAGCCATGGCCGCTCCGCGATCCGTCCATGCTTCGCCGCGTCGTAGGCCTGCTCGACGTACGTCATCGTCGGGGCGACGACCATCGACGCTACCGCCCCGCGCGGAACGCCACTCAGCGCGAGATGCACCCGGACCTGCGGCCCCCGCATGCGCACGCAGTCGATCGCATGCAGGAACTCGGGATCCAGATCGCCGGCATCGAGCAGCGACGAAAAAGTGCGTCGCGGGTCGGCGCTGGATACGACGGTGGGAACGTCGATCTCCTCGCCCGACGCGAGCACCACGCCGGCGACGCAGTCCTCGTGCACGCGAATACGGGCGACCTCCGCGTTCGTGCGGATCTCCCCGCCTGCTCGCGTCACCACCTGCGCGAGCGCATCGACGAGCACGCCAACGCCGCCACGTACGACGCGCCGAGCGCCGATGCCGCCAACGGGCAGACCCACATGATTGTGCAGGAAGACGAGCGCCGTTCCGCCCGACTGCGGTCCATGTTGCACGTTCAGTACGCCAAGCGTGGAGAGTGCGCCCTTGAGCCCCTCGTGCTCGAACCACTCGTCGAGCAGGTCGGCGATGGGCATCGGTATCGTGCGGATGACGTCGATCATTCCACGCCGGCCCAGCCCGCGCAGCTTGCGGCCCAGCGAGAGCAGTGAGAGCAGGTCCGACGGCGCACTGCTCTCGACTGCCGGCGCGCGCACCGAGTATGTCGCCTCGATGAACCCGCTCAGCCGGGCGACGAACGCACAGAACTCCGCCCATTTATTGGCGTCGCGTATCGAGTGCGGAAGGAGCGAGGCCGCGGTCGCGCGCACATCCGGCGAAATGACGATCGGTGATCCGCCGTCAATGGGGATCGACATCGACAGCGGTGCAAGCGTCGGCGCATAGCCAAGCGCCGCGAGACCCAGATCCTTCATCACGCGATCCGGCACCCAGCCCGGATCATCGATGCAGCTGTTCGCGCGAAACCCGGAATGGAACTCTTCCGTCGCACACAGGCCGCCGAGTGTCGCGCGACGCTCGGCGACGACGACCTTCCGGCCGGCGCGCGCGAGATACGCCGCGGTGGTCAGCCCATTCACGCCGCCACCGACCACGAGCGCGTCATAGGTCATTTCGGCACGTCCTTGAGGATCTCGAGCGCCGCAAGCCGGCCCGCTGCGCCCATGATGCCACCGCCAGGATGCGTGGCGGATCCACACTGGTAGAGACCCTTGAGTGGCGCGCGGAACTTCGCCCAACCCGGTGCTGGACGGAGAAAGAAGAGCTGATGCAGCGCGAGCTCGCCCTGAAAGATGTTGCCTTCCGTGAGCCCGGTGATCGCCTCGATGTCGGCGGGCGTGAGCACCTGACGATGCAGGATCGAGGAGCGAAAGTTTGGCGCGACGCGCGTCACCGCATTCACCACCGCATCGCCGAATGCTTCACGCTTGGTTGCGTCCCATCCGCCGATGATGTTCGAGGGCGCGTACTGCACGAAGATGGACATCACGTGCTTCCCCGGCGGCGCCATCTGCGGGTCGATCATCGACGGGATGATGATGTCCATGTACGGCTCGCGCGAGAAGTTGCCGTACTTGGCGTCATCGTATGCCGTCTCGACGTACTCCATCGATGGGCTGATGGAGATGGCACCGCGATGATGCGGCCCAGCACCGGGCATGCAGGTGAGGTCTGGCAGCTCGCTGAGCGAGAGATTCACCTTGCCCGACGATCCGCGAATCTTGTAGCGGCGGACATCCGCGACGAAGTCGGCGGGCAGCTCCTTCTCCTCGAGGAGCGAGAGGAAGCTCCGCTTCGGGTCGAGCGACGTCACGACCACCGGCGCGTGGAGCTCATCGCCATTCTCGAGCGCGACTCCGGTGGCGCGTCCGCCTTTCACGAGGATCTTCGCGACCGGCGCATTGAGCCGGATCTCCGCACCGAGCTCCCGCGCAGCGCTGGCGATGGACTCGCTGATCGCGCCCGTGCCGCCCTTGGCGAATCCCCACGCGCGGAAGGCGCCGTCGATCTCGCCCATGTAGTGATGCAACAGCACATACGCGGAACCGGGCGTCCGTGGCCCCATGAACGTCCCGATGATGCCGCTCGCCGACTTGGTCGCCTTGAGGACATCCGTCTCGAACCACTCGTCGAGATAGTCGCCCGCGCTCATCGTCATCAGCTTGTACAGCGCATGGAACTGCCGCGTCGGCAGCGCGCGAAAGATTCCCGCGAAGTCCAGCATTCCGCGCAGGTCACTCGGTGCCAGTGACGTGGGGTCCGGAGGCACCATGGCGAGAATCGGCTTCACCGCCATCGCCATGTGATGCATCAGCTTGTTGTACTCGTCGTAGGCGTCGGCATCGCGCTTCGAGTGGCGATAGATCTCGCGACGCGTGACGTCGTGATCCGCCCACGCCGCGATGTAGTCGCCGTCCAGCGTTGGCGTCACCGTGCTCTCGAGCGGCAGGATCTCGAGCCCGTGACGCGGCAGGTCGAGATCGCGGATGATTTCGGGCCTCAGCAGCGAGACGACGTACGAGAACACCGAATACTTGAAGCCGGGATAGATCTCCTCCGTCACGGCCGCGCCGCCGACGAGATGCCGACGCTCGAGCACCACGACCCGCTTGCCGGCGCGCGCGAGATACGCGGCGTTGATCAGGCCATTGTGCCCTCCGCCGATGACGATGGCGTCATAGCGCTGCGTGGTCATTTGCGCTTCCGTTCCGGATTGAAGAACGGCAGCGACCGCACGGTCCCCGTGGCGCGCTTGCGCTTGTGCTCCACCGTGAGCTCGATCTCGAGCGACGTGCCCGGTGCGGCATGCTTGCTCTCGACGTGCGCGAGCGCGAGGTAGCGCTTGAGCAGCGGCGACCACGAGCCGCTCGTCGCGTAGCCCACCTGCGTGCCCCCCGCATACAGCGGCACGCTCGTTCGCCACGCCTGCGTCGGCAATCTCGGCGCCAGGCCCACTTCGTTGAACCGGGATTGGAGCGATGTCCAATCCACCTCGATGCCGACGAACTTCCACGCCGCACCACGCGCATGCTCGGCCTTGATCGCCCGGCGTCCGTTGAACTGTGGCTTGTCGAGTGACACCGTCCAGTCGAGCGACAGCTCGAACGGCGAGGACTTCTGCGACTCGATCAGCGCGTGGCGTGATGAGAAGTAGTCCACCTCGATGAGCAGCAAGCCGGCTTCGACGCGCGCCATGTCGAGCGCGAGCATGCCGGCGGGCGTGATGCCGTACGGCGTTCCACTCTCGACCAGCGCGTCCCACAGGGGAACGGCGGACGCCGAATCGACCCACACTTCGTAGCCGAGATCGCCGGTGTAGCCAGTGCGCGTGATCGTGACGGGGATCCCGCGAATGGACGAGCGTGTGAGACGGAAGTACTTGAGCGACGAGAGGTCGCTCTCGGTAGCCTGCTCGAGGATGAGGCGCGCGTTCGGTCCCTGGAGGGCGAGTGCCGCGATCTTCTCGGAAACGTCCTCGATGTGGACATCGAGCTGGCGTGCGTTGTCGCCGAGCCAGCGGTAGTTCGGGTCGGCCGCGGTGAGGCGGAAGAGCTGGTCGTCGAGGCGCGAGACCGTACCATCGTCGATGACCTTGCCGTCGCTGTCGCACCAGGTGGTGTAGAGCACCTGTCCGATCTTCGCTGCGCCGACGTTGCGGGTGATGACGCGATCGAGCAGCCGCGCGGCGTCACGTCCGGCGATGTGGTACTTGTACAGCGGGGAGACGTCGAGCAGTGCGGCGGAATTGCGAATGGCGTAGTACTCGCGCTCGTGCGACAGCTCGTACGCGCTGGCGACGGCGTATCCGGCCCACCGCCGCCACGCCGCGCCTTGCATGAGC
Source organism: Gemmatimonadales bacterium (assembly GCA_038319955.1). Taxonomy (GTDB): domain Bacteria; phylum Gemmatimonadota; class Gemmatimonadetes; order Gemmatimonadales; family Gemmatimonadaceae; genus AG11. Next base: position 28,302 of record JBBQDT010000023.1, read on the forward strand.
GGGGCGGTGCGGGAGTGAAAGGGGGTGGTGCGCAGACGGTGGTCCATCGCGTTGGTCCAGTACCATGTTGAAACAAGGTTCCATATTGTGGTACAACGCAACCGTATTCGAGGCGTGGAGTCAAGTTTCGGGCTTGGCAGTTCCGCCGAACCTCTACTTTCCTTGCGTCACGAGCACGACCACGCGGTCCACCTCCTCGGCGTCCGCCATCGGAAGCGTCAGCACCACTCCGCTCGCGCCCTGAACGACCTCGACCCGCCCGCCCGTCTTCAGCATCGACGCCCGCATCACGCGCGCCCCGAAGTCCGGCAGCGAGAGCAAACGGTCCGGCCAGTTGAGCACATGCACGAACACCGTGTCGCCGCGTCGCGTGGTCACTCCCCATTCCCGCGGCGGCACCGGACCGCCACGCGTCCCATAGATGGACGCTCCATACGTCCGCAGCCAGTCACCCACCGCTTGCAGACGCTGCACCGCCTCCGGCTGAATGGTGCCATCCGGACGAGGGCCGATGTTCAGCAGAAGGTTCGCATCGTTGCCCGCGGCGCGGACGAGATAGCCGATCAGCTCGCGTGTCGACTTCCACTTCTTGTCCGTGATGTTGAAGCCCCACGACTGGTTCATCGTCAACGACGTCTCCAGGGGCAGCGCACCGATCTCGTTCGTGTTGAATCCCGCCGTGTTCGCACCTGGGAGATCCTGCTCGAACGTCTGCACGTCCTCGCCGGGCATCGGCGCCTTGTGATGATTCGGAACGATGAGCGTACCGGGCTGTAGCCGATGGATCAGTGCATACGTGCGCTGAAGTCGCCAGTCGGCAGTGGGCTTGTCCCACATCCCGTCGAACCAGATGCCACCGATCGGTCCATAGCGCGTCAGCAACTCCTCGAGCTGTGCGTCCATGAAGTCGAGATACTTGTTCCAGTCGCCCGACTCGGGTCGGCCGGACGCGAGCCCGGTGCCGCCGCGCGGCCAGAAGTCGGGATGGTGCCAATCGAGCTGCGAGTAGTAGAAGAACAGCTTGATGCCCTGCCGCTGGCACTCGTCAGCGAGCTCCTTCAAGGGATCGCGCTTGAAGGGCGTGAAGTCCACGATGTTGTACGGCGTCACCTTCGATGCGAACATCGAGAAGCCATCGTGATGACGGGACGTGATGGTGATGTACCTGACGCCAGCGGCCTTGGCCGTCGCCACCCAGTCACGTGCGTTGAACTTCACGGGATTGAACGCCGACGCGAGCCATTCGTAGCTGTCCACGGGAATCGCGCGATTCTGCATTACCCACTCGCCCTGCGCGAGCTGGCTGTAGACGCCCCAGTGGATGAACATCCCGAACTTCGCGTCGCGGTACCATGCACGAGCGGCCATCCGTTCGGGCGATACGACCTCCGGCACCTGCGCGTGCAGTCGACTGCGAACCGGCGCGAGCGACACCATCGTCACAGCGAGAACCGATATGATCACGCGAGGAATCCTGATCACCGTTGCGCTCCTGTTCGGGACGTGAACACCACGAAATACACGACGACGTTCAGAACGAGCACGCCGACGCCGAGCACGACATGGTTGCGTCGCGAATGCTCGGCGGAAACGAACGACCGCATTACATAGTGCTGGAGAAACCCTTCCGCGTATGGCTCACGGTCGCCCCGTCGCCACAGCGCCTTTTCCCACGGGGTCAACGGACATCCGAGATCGAACGCCAGCGTCGCTGCTGCCCATACCACGCCGAGCAGATGGATCCACAGCAGCGCCGGCCAGCGCAATACGAGCAGGCTGCCCAGCACCACGAACAGCACGAACGTCAGGTGCAGCGCGGCCACCGCGCGCGCGAGGGTCCGGTACATCATGCGTGTCGGGCGAATGTCATCTGCACCCCACAATCCTTCCGCGCGCATGGGCTTTCGCAAGGTGAAGGAGGTGCTCGACGAGGCCGATGCATCCGGTGCGCTGGTCGATCCGCGCTAGGCGTCCAACACCGCCTCGAAGTATCTGGCGATGTCGATCACCAACGGTGTCGACGCATCTTCGGGCTGCCAGATCAACTCATCGACGAGAATCTCCGGCCGGGCATTCGAGGGAGTCGAGCGCTCGAAGGTTCGTGCGTCGAGATCGACGACCCAGTATTCCGGCACCTGTTGGTCGCGGTATAGCGTTCGCTTCGCGACCCGATCGGCGCGCGCGGTGCTGGGTGACAGGACTTCGGCAGCAAGGAGTAGTCGTCCGACGTCGAGGAACTCGTCCGGCAGGTGGCCCTTCACCAGCGGCACGACGAACACGTCGGGCTGCGCAAGGCGGACCGGAGAGAAGATGACATCCGCGGGCGCGATCAGTGGATGGCCAACGTGCTCATGCCTCAGGTAGTCGCGAACCAGGGCATACAGCTCGGCGACTGCATACTGGTGGCGCCAACGTGGCGACGGGGTCACGAAGAGCTCTCCGTCGATGACCTCGTATCGATTGCCGTCGTCCGGCAGAGCGTGGACGTCGTCGACAGTCCACTGCCGCGTGGGATGAGCCATGTGCATACGATAGACCCCTCTGCGCCGAGTGAGCAAGTGGGCATTCAGCAAGTTCGGCGAGTGGACCGCGGTACGCGTCACCGTCCGATCGCAATGCGTACCATGTCACCGTCGGATAAGCAGCGTCGAGGCGATGAACATCCTTTCACAATTCTTCTGTTGCACGTGAACACGACTGCGCTACGTTATGAGCCGCTCCCAACGTAGTCGCTTGCCCCCAGCGAACTCTTGGCTCGATGACGCGCTCCGGATCCGAACTGATGACGGCGCAACGGCGCCGCCTTCTCACGATCATCGCGCAGGATCCATCGATACGGGTGAACGGTCGCATTCTCAGGGCGATCGTTCCCGTTCCGTTCGACGCCACCGAACCCGGCCCGTGGGGCGAGCGCATCCACGTCCTCGACTACGATGCCACGTCGAATACGCTGTATGCGCCACTCGATATCGGCGACGGCGTGAACGAGTCGCCCATCGATCCGTATCTCGATGCCACTGACGCGGAGCTCCTCGACAGCCCGCAATTCCATCAACAGCAGGTCTACGTTGTCGCCGCCCGCACGCTCGCGCGCTTCGAGGCGGCACTGGGGCGCCGGCTTCCGTGGGGTTTCGACAGCCCACAGCTCAAGCTCTGCCCTCATGCCTTCGCCGAACCGAACGCCTTCTATGCACGAGAGCATGAGGCCGTGCTGTTCGGCTACTTTCGCAACGCGCAGGGCAAGCCGGTTCTCTCGAGCCTCGCACACGACGTCGTGGCACACGAAGTCTCGCACGCGCTGCTCGACGGGTTGCGGCCCGGCCTGCTCGCGCCGTCATCGCCCGACCAGGGCGCGTTCCACGAGGCGTTCGCTGACATGGTCGCGATCTTCTCCGTCTTCGCGCTCCAGGAGATCGTCGAAGCCATGCTCATGCTCGGCACGACGAAGCGGTCGCCCCGTGGCGGAAAGAAGCACAATCGGCTGCTGTCGAACGAAGTGCTCAATCCGAACTGGCTTCGCGACTCCGCATTGCTCGCACTCGCCAAGCAGATGGGTCAGGAGCTCTCCGGCATCCGCGGTGAAGCGCTGCGCCACTCCGCGACGCTGACTCCGAACCGGAAGTGGCGCGACGATCCCGACTTCAGTGAGCCGCATCGGCGCGGCGAGATTCTCGTCGCCTGCGGCCTCCACACCTTCATGCTGCTCTGGAGCCATCGCCTCCAGTCGCTCGGCGAGATTCAACCCGGATTCCTCGACCGGTCACGCGTCGCTGAAGACGGTGCGTCGGTCGCCGACAGCCTGCTGACGTCGATCATCCGCTGCATCGACTACCTGCCTCCCGTGCACGTCGACTTTTCCGATGTCTTGAGCGCGCTGCTGACATCGCACTACGAGCTCTTTCCTGGCGAACAGATGCGCCCGGTGCGCGACATTGTCCGAAAGGCGTTTGGCGACTTCGGGATCAGGCCTGCATCGACCCGGTCATCCGTCGAACCGGGACTGTGGTGCGGACCGAAAGCACAGCCGGACTACCGCGAAGTGCATTTCTCCGTGCTCCAGTATGACGAGACGGAAGCGTTCCGCTTTCTCTGGCGTAATCGCGACCTCCTCGCTCTGGCGCAGGGCGCCTACACGAATGTCGAGAGCGTGCGGCCCTGCCTGCGACGCGGCGAAGACGGCTTCATGCTGCGCGAGACCGTCATCAGCTTCACGCAGCAGATCAAGCTGAAGGCAAGTGAGCTCGGGCAGCTCTCGATCGCGCGACCAACGGGAATGCCGGAGGAGATGCCGGTGACACTGTTCGGCGGTGGCACACTGATCTTCGACGAGCGCGGTGAGCTCAAGTACTACATCCACAACCGGCTGCTCAGCGCGAACCGGCAGTCGGAGCGACTGCAGTACCTGTGGAACGTCGGCGCGTTCGATCCAGGCATGCGCGCGCGATCGTCCATCGCCGCCATGCATCGGGACCGAGCGATCGACCGCTCCGAATTTCAGGCCGAGCGATGGTAGCGAAGCGCGTGTCGTCGAGAGGGCGGAAGCCGGTCATGGTGCGGGTGCATCCGTACCAGGTCGGCTTCGGCGATTGTTTCCTGGTGGAGTTCGTCTACGCCAAGTCGTCAAAGTTCATACTCATCGACTTCGGGTCCACGGGCTCGCCGCGTGGCGCGAAGCCAAATTTCCTCGACAACGTTGCCGCCGACCTCGCGGCGACGTGTGGCGGAAGTCTCGAGGCCGTGGTCGCCACCCATCGCCACGCGGACCACATCTCCGGCTTCGCCACGGGCGACGGCACAACATCGGGCGACATCATCCGCTCCCTCGCGCCGAAGCTCGTGGTCCAACCGTGGACCGAGGACCCCGCACTGGGCAAGCGCGTCATCGGTGGTGCGGTCACCCAGGCGCACAAGGCGTTCGCGAACCGGTTGTCCGACATCCATGCCGTTGCCGATGCGGTCGTCCACGAGGCAGGTCAACTCTCGGCGCTCGGCATGGCGTCCAGGGCGCGCGAGCTCCGCTTCCTCGGGGAGACGAACGTCCCGAACACCTCGGCCGAGCGGAACCTCAGGACCATGGCGCCGAAGACGCGATATGTGCGCTACGGTGACAAGAGCGGCCTCGAGGCGCTGTTGCCGGGCGTGCGTGTCACCGTGCTCGGCCCGCCGACTCCCGAGCAGATGGGAGCGCTGCGCAATCATCGGTCGGATGAGACGAACGCCTTCTGGAGCTTCCGGGCGAGTCTCGCCAGGAACCTGACCGGCGCAGGCGGCTTCGAGCCGCTCTTTCCCAACGCGCCACAACTGGGTGCCGAGAATGCGCCGCCGTGGGCGCGGTGGCTCATTCCGAAGTTGCAGCGTGCGCGCGCCGACGAGCTGAAGGGACTCGTTCGCACGATGGACAAGGAGCTCAACAACACGAGCGTGATCCTGTTGTTCGAGATCGGGGACGTCGCACTTCTTTTTCCGGGCGACGCGCAGATCGAAAGCTGGGCGTATGCGCTGCGCACGCAGTCGGTGCGCAAGCGGCTGTCGGGCGTCGCGCTGTACAAGGTGGGTCATCATGGTAGCCTGAGTGCGACACCGAAGTCGCTGTGGAATCTCTTCGCCAATCGAAGCGCCGCTCCAGGCGACAGACGTCTCAGGAGTGTGATGTCCACGCTGCCCAACCGACACGGGCAGAAGCGCGCCGGCAACGAGGTGCCGCGTCTCGCGCTGCTCAAGGCACTTCAGCACGACTCCGAGCTCACGAGCACGCACCTGTCGCCGAGCGGGCGTGCGATCAAGCCGATCGAGGTGAGGACGTAGGAGCGGAAGAGCAGGTCCCTCGGCTTCGCTCGGGACGACAACATTCAACTGGAGAGTCAAATGGCCGCGAAAGTCGCAAAGGCGCGCATCATCACCTGCCGGCCGAAGCAGCTGCCGCAGGAGAAGTTGATCCATGCCGCCAGGAGAGCCGTCGAGATCAACCCGATGAATCACGCGCCCGTGGAGCGCCTCGCATCACTGATGCCGGGCTTCGCGCCGACGCACATGCACCTGGCGGTGCTCATCGCGAAGTATTGGGGGCCTGCCGGCGTGAAGCTGAGCGTCGGATTCCTGGACAATCCGCCAATGGCGCTCCAGAGACGGATCCTCGCCCACATGAATGCGTGGAACAAGACCGCCAACGTCAGGTTCTCACTTTCGAAGACGAGTCCCGACGTTCGCATCGCGCGCATCGAGAACGATCCGGTGAACGACGGCTACTGGTCGTACGTCGGCACGCAGATCCGCGAGATCGACGACGGCCAGCCGACCATGAATCTCGAGGCGTTCACGATGAGCACGCCCGAGTCCGAGTTTCATCGCGTCGTGCGCCACGAGACCGGCCACACCCTCGGCTTCGAACACGAGCACATGCGTCGGGAGCTCGTGAAGTTGATCGACATCCAGAAGGCGATCGCGTTCTATCGAAACGATCAGGGCTGGAGTCCGGCGGAAGTGCGCGCACAGGTGCTGACGCCGATCGAGGAGAAGTCGCTCCGCGGCACGCTGCACGCCGACCAGAATTCGATCATGTGCTATCAGATCGAGGGGTCGATCACCAAGAACGGCAAGCCGATCATCGGTGGGCTGGACATCGACAAGAGCGACTACGACTTCGCCGCGAAGCTCTATCCAAAGAAGCTGCGCAATGCCGAGCCCGAGGCGACGAAGAAGCCCGCGGCCAAGAAGAAACCTGTCGCAAAGAAGAAGCCGGCAGCAAAGAAGACGAGCCGCCGGAGGACATCAGCCAAGAAGACTTCCAGAGCCCGCTGAGGTGGACGACATGCCGAGATCATTGCCGGACGACGTCACCATCGTCGAGCTGAAAGGGCTTCGCGCTGCCCCGCCCGCCCCACCACGGGCGCGCGGGCTCGAGGCTGGTCCGCGGAGGGGGAAGCGCACGCCCACCGCGCCCGACGTGGGCGCGCTGCTCGCGAAGAGCCTGGGCACGCAGGACATGGAGCTTGCGAAGGAGCTCACCTTCATTCGTGAGCCCATTCCTCTACCATCGAAAGCGAAGCGCGCGCGTGGTCTCAAGCGCGCCGCAGCGCCCGTCACCGACGCTCGCGCCGCACTCACGCTCAACGTCGACCTTGCCGATGGCGAGGACGCGTTGATCCTGCTCGAGGAGGACGGCGTCTTCTCGTGGCACGTGCAGGGCGAAGACGTCACGCCTCCCGAGGCCCATCGCGCAATGCTTCGCCGCCGCGCCACCACCGGGCGTCGTCCGCCGAAGGGCAGCGCACGGCGCCGTGTGAAGCGGTTCGCACTGTCATTGCCACCCACGCCCGTGCAGGCGCCCGCAGTGGTACCCGGAAAGGCGCCGAGTGGACGCAAGCGGGGACTCGGATCGCTCATCGCGCATACCATCGTCGGGCAGGTGACGGCGCGTGTCTTCCGGTTCGTCGCGGGCAAGATCGTCGGACCCATCATCGATCACCTGGAGCGCAACGTCCGCACGGGCATGGTGATCATCGACAGCGTCGACTGCACGAAGTGGACGCTCGTGGACGATTCGGTGCAGCTCACGCTGCCGTCAGATCGGGCGCCAAGGGTTCTGCTGATGGTTCACGGCACGTTCAGCAGCACGATGGGCGCGTTCGGCGGGTTGTCGCAGACGCCGCACGGCAAGGCGCTCCTCAAGGCGGCAATCGCGAAGTACGACGCCATCATCGGCTTCGATCATGCGACGCTCAGTGTCACGCCGATGCAGAACGCCACCGACCTGCTCGCACGTCTCGAGCGCCAGAAGTGGCCGAAGCCTCCGGTGTTCGACGCCGTGATGCATTCGCGGGGTGGTCTCGTCTTTCGCTCGCTCGTCGAGGCAGCGCTCCCCGTATCGAACTTCCAGTACAAGGTCAACCGCGCTGTCTTCGTCGCCTGTACCAACGCCGGCACCGAGCTCGCCCGGCGGAAGAACTGGGATCGGATGATCGATCGCTACACGAACCTCGCGGCGGGCGCGTCAAAGGCGGTGGGCATGCTCACCGGCACGGCGGCTGGCGCGAAGATACTCGGCGAGGCCATTCGCGGCGTCGGGGCGTTCGTGAAGGCGCTCGCGCTCGCGGCGCTCGACGACAACAAGATTCCGGGCCTCGAGGCGATGGATCCCGCGGGGTCGTTCGTGCGGCAGCTCAACGATCTGCAGGCCGGCCAACCACAACCCGAAGACAGCTTCTATTGCGTGATGACGTCGAACTTCGATCCCGACACCGCGCAGCGGAACGGCAGCACCCCGGAGTTTCCACCGGCATGGTGGCTGCGGCTCGGCGACAAGCCGGTGGATGAGCTGATGGGGAAGGAGAACGATCTCGTCGTGGACGTCGCGTCGATGTCCGACATCGATCGCAGCGTCGGCGACTTCGTGAAGGATCGCTTCGACTTCGGCACCAACGGCGCCGTGTATCACACCAACTACTTCCTCCAGAAAGGAACCGCGATCGAGCTGACGAGCTGGCTACAGCTTCACTAGACGACTACAGCGCGGAACACGGCGTTGCAGCATCGAAGAATGCTCCTTGACACGTGACCATATAGTCACATATACTCCGCCATGACAGACGACGACCGCGTGTTCAAGGCGCTCGCCGACCCGACTCGGCGCTTTCTCCTGGACAAGCTCTTTGCGCGTGACGGCCGCACGCTCACGGAGCTCGAGTCAGAGTTGGAGATGACCCGATTCGGCGTCATGAAGCACCTCCGCGTTCTCGAGGATGCGGGGCTGGTGGTCACCCGGAGGGAGGGGCGGGAAAAGCTGCACTTCCTGAACGTCGTCCCGATCCGGCTCGTCCACGACCGATGGATCGACAAATTCACCGAGCGCCGCGTCAAGGCACTCACGGATCTCAAGCGCCAACTGGAGGAGGACTCGGCATGAGCACCACCGCACCAACGGACATCGGCACCACGACTCAGGTCTATCGCATTTTCATCAAGGCCTCGCCGCAGAAGATCTGGGACGCCATCACGAAGCCGGAATTCACCCAGAAATTCGGCTATGGACTGCGCGACGACTACGAGCTCCATCCCGGCGGCAAGTATCGCGGCTATGCCACCGAAAGCATGCTCGCCTTCGGGACGCCGGAGATCATCGCCGACGGGGAGGTCATCGAGGCCGATCCGCCACGCAAGCTCGTGATGACATGGCGCATGGCCATGGATCCGAGCATGGTCGCCGAGGGGTTCACGCGGCTCACGTACGAAATCGAGGAAGGACGCGACGGCGTGAGCCGGCTGAGCATCATCCACGACCTGACCGGAACGCCTGGTCACGCCGAGATGGTCGCGGGCGACAAGCAGGGACCGGGCATGGGCGGTGGCTGGATCTGGATCCTCAGCGACCTCAAGTCGATGCTCGAGCGCGGAGAGCAGATGTCGACGAAGCCTGGCTGGCACTAGACCAGT
>JBBQDT010000024.1:0-37443 GCA_038319955.1 Gemmatimonadales bacterium
AGTGCTCGCAGGCGTCGCCTCCGTGTACTCCGGTCTCCGCGGCACGCTCTGGGGCTACTACAACCTCAGCGAGATCACCACGGACGAAATCATCGTCCCCACGCGCGGCAACGACTGGTACGACAACGGCCGCTGGCTCGAGATCTACAAGCAGCAGTGGTCCGCGAACTCCGGTTCGGCGCTCGACGACATGAACGGCACGTGGAACACGCTGTTCAGCGGCGTCGCCAAGGCGAACCTGATGATCGACGTCATCACCAAGGCGGGCGGCGCGAACAAGGACGCCAACCTCGCCGAAATCCGCACGCTGCGCGCATGGTACTACTACATGCTGATGGACTTCTTCGGCGGTGTGCCGCTCGTCACCACCACGGAGGTCGGCACCAACGCCCGCGTCGGCCGCGACTCGCTGTTCCGCTTCATCGAATCCGAGTTGAACGCGAGCCGCACGCTGCTGCCGAAGACCTGGCCCGCGGAGAGCAAGGGACGCGTCACGCAGGGCGCGGCCGATGCGATCCTCGCGAGCCTGTATCTCAACGCGCAGGTGTACAGTGGCACGGTCACGGCGGCGGGCCTCACCAAGGGCACGCAGCGCTGGCAGGACGCCATCACGGCGGCCGACCGCGTGCTCAACTCGGGTCTCTACACCTTGGCCACCGACTGGAAGAAGAACTTCACGCCGGACAACCACGACTCGCCCGAGAACATCTTCGTCATCTCCAACACCTCGGCGTCGCCGGGACTGGGGATGAGCATTCCGATGCGCGGCCTGCACTACAACATGCTCTCGCCAGAGCCGTGGAACGGATTCGCCACGCTCGCCGAGACGTACCGCGCGTTCAACCCGGCTGACGAGCGTCGCTCCGTCATCCTCGTGGGCCCGCAGGTGAGCTACAACACCGGCCTGCCCGTCAAGGATCGTCAGGGCAACCCGCTCATCTTCGTCGACACCATCGGCGATGCCACGAAGGCGGCGGAGAACGAAGGCGGCCGCATCATGAAGTTCACGCCGCTGCCGGGCGCCACCAACGGCGACTCGCATCCGAACAACTTCCCGTTCTACCGTCTCGCCGAGATGTACCTGATCAAGGCGGAGGCGCTGAACGAGCTCGGGCAGACGTCGGCGGGTATCGCGCAGGCCAATATCGTCCGCGCCAAGCACTTCACACCCGCGCAGCCGCTCAGCGCAGCGCTGACGCAGGCGCAGGCTCGCACGGCGATCTACAACGAGCGCCTGTTCGAGTTCATCGGCGAGGCGAAGCGTCGTCAGGACATGATCCGGGCCGGCACGTACGGCGGCGTCCGCCAGTTCAAGGCGGCGTCCGAGGGTTACCGCATCCTGTTCCCAATTCCGTCCACGCAGCTTCAGACCAACCCGCTGCTGGTTCAGAACGCCGGCTACTGATCGGCATCCGCAGGTGCTGGACAACATAGCCTGCCCCTTTACTGGGGCAGGCTATGCTGTTCATGGGCGCGCCCTGTCGCCCTCTCGAGTTATTGAAAAGCCATGGAGCAGTATCCTGAATCTGGCATATTGTGCTCGTTGTCCCTCGCTCCTGCCTCGCCGCATGACTCAGTGCACTGCGTTCCTCCCTCGGCGCCCACTCAGGGCGTTGGTGCTCCTCGCCGCACTGGTCGGCTGCAGGGGGAGTGATGACCGCGACGGCGGGCGTCTCGATGACGCGCCGAAGGTGAGCAGCCAGCTCTTCACGCTCCTGCCGTCGAGCGTCACCGGGGTCAACTTCGAAAATACCCTCACCGACACACCCGACCTCAACGTCTTCACCTACCGCAACTACTACAACGGCGGTGGTGTCGCCATCGGCGACCTGAATGGCGACGGCCGGCCCGAAGTCCTCCTCGTGGCGAACCAGGGCGGTCCGAAGATCTACCTGAACGAGGGGAAGTTCCGCTTCCGCGATATCACCGGCGCCACCGGCGTGAAGGCCCCCAAGGATTCGTGGAGCACCGGGGTGACGATCGCCGACGTGAATGGCGACGGACTGCTCGACATCTACATCTGTACCGCAGGCATCGGTGGCCCGGAGCGTCGCGCCAACGAGCTGTGGATCAACCAGGGCATCGGCGCGGACTCCATTCCCACCTTCAAGGACATGGCGGCCGAGTACGGCGTGACGGACAACGGCTACTCCACGCAGGCGGCGTTTCTCGACTACGATCGAGACGGTGATCTCGACCTCATCGTCATCCGCAATTCGCCGCGGGCGGTGAGCAGCTTCGGCCTGCGCAACATGCGCAACGTCCGCGATCCCAATGGCGGCGCACGCCTCTACCGCAACGATGGCGGGAAGTTCACGGAGCTGAGCGCCGCAGCCGGCATTCACAGCCCCGAGGTGGCGTTCGGGCTCGGCGTCGTGGTCACGGATGTGAACAACGACGGCTGGCCGGACATCTACGTCTCGAACGATTTCTTCGAGCGCGACTACCTCTACATCAACGCGAAGAACGGCACCTTCACCGAGTCACTCGACACGCAGATGCCGGTGATGAGCTCCTTCTCGATGGGACTCGATGTCGCCGATGTGGACAACGACGGCTGGCCGGACATCTATACCACCGACATGCTGCCCGAGGACGAGTTCCGCCTCAAGACCACGACACAGTTCGAAACCTGGGAGAGTTACCAGACGAAAGTGAAGAACGGCTATCACCACCAGCTGATGCGCAACATGCTCCAGCGGAACAATGGCGACGGCACCTTCACCGACATGGGGCAGATGGCCGGCGTCGCACGCACGGACTGGAGCTGGACCGCCCTCATCGCGGACCTCGACCTCGACGGCAACAAGGACATCTTCGTCACCAACGGGCTGACGAAGGACATCACGTCGCAGGACTACGTGGCGTACCTCGCCAGCGATGCGACGATGAAAGCCGTGACGAATGACGGCAAGGTGAAGGCCGACTTCAAGAAGCTCACCGCAGCCATGAGCTCTTCGCCCATTCCCAACTACGCGTTTCGCAATGAGGGACGCGGCGCGCACTTCACCAACGACGCCGTGGCCTGGGGACTCGCGACACCGAGCTTCTCGAGTGGCGCGGCGTATGGCGACCTCGATGGCGACGGCGCGCTCGACCTGGTGGTGAACAACGTCAACCAGGAAGCGTTCGTCTATCGCAACAATGCGCGCACCCTGCATCCAGAGAATCACTACCTGCGGGTGAAGCTCGACGGCGAGGGAAAGAACCGCTTCGGCATCGCCGCGCGCGTGAGCGTGCATGCGGGAGCGGACACCTATACGCAGGAGGAATCGCCCACGCGCGGCTTCCAGTCGAGCGTGGACTACGTGCTCGACTTCGGGCTGGGGACGCACGCGACGATCGATTCGCTGCGCGTCGCTTGGCCTGACGGCCGCGTGAGCGTTCAGCTGAACGTTGCGACGAACCAGCTCGTGACGAACCGTCAGGCGGAGTCGAAGGTGGCGCCACCGGTGAGCGTGCCTCAATCGGCGGCGCTCTTCACCGATGTCACCGACCGCACCGCGCTTGGCTTCAAGCACCAGGAGAACGACTTCCTGGACTTCGATCGCGAGCGGCTGATGCCGAAGCTGCTGTCCACGGAGGGGCCGTTCCTCGCCGTGGCCGACGTCAACGGCGACGGGTTGGACGACATCTTCATCGGTGGCGCGAAGGACCAGCCCGGACAACTGCTCATTCAGCAACCCGGCGGAAAGTTCGTCCGCAGCAATCCCGACCTCTTCGAGCAGGACCAGCTTTCGGAAGACCTCGGCGCCGCATTCTTCGACGCGAACGGGGACGGCACGCCGGACCTGTATGTGGTGAGCGGCGGCAGCGAATACTCGGAGGGCGCGTCGGCACTCCAGGACCGGCTGTACATCAACGACGGCAAGGGTCACTTCAGGAAGTCGGCGAATGGGTTGCCCGCGGAGTACGAGAGCGGTTCGCGCGTTGCGGCCGCCGACTTCGACGGCGATGGGGCGACGGACCTGTTCGTGGGCGGACGGGTGGTGCCGTGGCGCTACGGCATCGATCCGCGCAGCATGCTCCTGAAGAACGACGGCAAGGGAAAGTTCACGGACGTCACGGCCAAGCTCGCGCCCGAGCTGGAACACATCGGCATGGTCACGGACGCACTGTGGCGCGACGTCGACGGCGACGGAAGAGTGGACCTGGTGGTGGTCGGTGAGTGGATGCCGATCACGATCTTTCGGAACATGGGGGGCGGAAAGCTGAAGAAGCTCGAGATCCGCGGCCTCGAGAAGAGCAATGGCTGGTGGAATCGCATCATCGCCGGCGACTTCGATGGCGACGGCAAGATCGACTTCGCGCTGGGCAACCTCGGCCTCAACGGGCGGCTGCATGCGAGTGAGAAGGAACCGATGGAGATGTACGTGAAGGATTTCGACGGCAATGGGTCGGTCGAACAGATCCTGACGCTGTACAACGGCGGCGTGAGCTACCCCCTCGTGCTGCGCGACGAGCTGCTGCGCACCATTCCGTCACTCGCGCCGAAGTACAGCGGGTACAAGGCGTATGCGACGCAGAAGATCACGGACATCTTTCCGGCAACCGAGCTGGCTGGCGCCGTGCACAAGACGGCCTATACGCTCGCGTCGTCGATCGCCCACAACAACGGCGACGGTTCGTTCACGCTGGTGCCGATGCCGGCCGAGGCGCAACTGGCGCCGGTGTATGGCATACTGGCGCGTAGCGGTGAGCAGGGACGCACCGACCTGCTCGTCGCCGGTAACTTCGACGGCTTCCGGCCCGAGATCGGCCGGATGGCGTCGAGCCAGGGAGTGGTCTTACGTGCCGATGGGAAGGGCGGCTTTACGGCGGTGAGGCTGCGCGAGAGCGGCTTTCGCGTGACGGGCCAGACGCGCGACATCCAGCGGGTGCGCACCGCGGGCGGTGAGCTGATCGTAGTTGCCCGGAACAACGCCACGCCACTCGTGTTCCGGCCGGTCGCGCCGGCCGGCGTGGCGCGAGCGAATCACTGATTCGGCTTCTTGGTCTTGATGAGGATGACGCCATTCGCGCCGCGAAGGCCGTACATCGTGATGTCGGCGGGATCCTTGAGCACCTTGATGGAGGCGATATCGTACGGATTGATGCCGGTAAGGCTGCCGTTCGGTCCTGGCGTGATGGGGACGCCGTCGAGCACGTACAGCGGCTCGTTGTTGCCGGTGAACGACGTCGCGCCGCGGATGCGCACGGAGATACCGCCGTCATCAGACCGGCTCACGACCACACCGGCAATACGGCCGCGCAGCATCTCCTCGATGGGGACGTTCGGGTTGCGCGACACGTCCTCGGACGACAAGCCGTCGCGCGTGGCCTTGGGCGCTGGTGCGCCGGCGGCTTCCGTCTGCTTGGAACCACCACAGCCTGCCGCGAGCGCGAGCGCGACGAGCGGAAGCAAAGTGCGCGAGTGAATGGAAGACATAGGTCTCTCGTCGGATGGGTGCCTAAATCGGGCCCGCGGAACGCGCGTCGTCAAGGCGGAATCGCGTCAATTGTGGCGGCGGCGTTGATGCTCGCGTTAACGGCCTGCCATGGGGAGAAGGGCACACCGCCGCTGTTCGAGCTGATGTCTCCCTCCGCGACGGGCGTCACGTTCGAGAATCGGCTGCCGGAAGACACCGCCTTCAACATTCTCAACTACCTCTACTACTACAACGGCGGCGGCGTGGCAGCAGGCGACGTCAACGGCGACGGCTTGCCCGACCTCTACTTCACGTCGAACATCGGCTCGAACCGGCTGTACCTCAACAAGGGCAACTACACGTTCGAGGACGTCACTGAGCGCGCCGGCGTAAAGGGCACTGGCGGCTGGACCACCGGTGTCACCATGGCCGACGTCAACGGCGATGGCCGGCTCGACCTGTATGTCTCGGGCGTGAGCTACCTCTCGATGCGCGGGCACAACGTGCTGTACATCAACAACGGCGACGGCACGTTCACCGACCGCACCAAGGAATTCGGGATCGAGCACGCCGGCTATTCGACGCAGGCAGCGTTTTTCGACTACGACGGCGACGGCGACCTCGACATGTACCTGCTCAACAACTCCGTCCACACCGAGCAGCCCATGGGACAGCAGGCCAATCGCCAGGTGCGACATCCGCTGGCGGGAGACAAGCTGTTCCGGAACGACGGTGGCCACTTCGTGGACGTCAGCGAGCAGGCGGGGATCCACGGTGGCGTAGAAGGATTTGGGCTCGGGGTGGTGGTGAGCGACGTCAACCAGGACGGCTGCCCTGACATCTACGTCGCCAACGACTTTCAGGAGAACGATTTCCTGTACGTCAACAACTGCGACGGTACGTTCACCGAATCCATTGCCAAGGCCACGGGGCACACGAGCCGTTTCTCGATGGGCGTGGACGCTGCCGACTTCAACAACGACGGGCTCCCCGATCTCATCTCGGCCGACATGCTTCCGGCGCGCGAGGATGTTCTCAAGAGCTCGGCGAGCTCCGAGAGCTACAATCTCTTCAATGCCCGGATCAATGCCGGGTATCATCCGCAGTATGAGCGAAATGCGCTGCAGCTGAATCGCGGCGGCGGTCGGTTCAGCGAGATCGGGCTGCTGGCCGGTGTGTCGGCCACCGATTGGAGCTGGGCGCCGTTGTTTGCGGATCTCGACAACGACGGGCTGAAGGATCTCTTCATCACCAACGGCATCTATCGTCGCCCGAACGACCTCGACTACATCGAACACGTCAGCAACGAGGCAGTGCAGGCGTCGCTCGCGCATGGCATCACCGCGCAGAACATCTCGCTGTTGCACAAGATGCCGCAGGTGCCTTTGGCGAAGTTCGCCTTCCGCAACAACGGCGATCTCACCTTCACCGACATGGCGACGACGTGGGGAGTCGCGCAGACGGGCTTCTCCAATGGTGCGGTGTACGTGGACCTGAACAACACCGGTGCGCTGGATCTCGTCGTCAACAACGTCAATGCGCCGGCGTCCATCTATCGAAACCATGGACGCGAGCGCAATGGCAATCATGCGCTGCGGATCACGCTGCGCGGTGCCGGTGGGAACACGGAGGGCATTGGCGCGAAGGTGATGATCACCGCCGGCGGTGTGAAGCAGGTCCTCGAGCAGATGCCGACGCGCGGCTTCCAGTCATCCGTCGATCCGCGACTGCACTTCGGACTCGGTGCGGCGACGCGCGTTGACTCGCTCGTGGTGGTGTGGCCGGACCGACACTACCAGGTGCTCACTGGAGTGCCGGCAGACAGCGCACTCACGTTAGAGCAGAGCGCGGCATCCGGCCGCTATGAATATCCAGCGTCCGTAAAGCAGCCACTCTTCACCGACGTCACGGCGTCGCTCGGCATCGACGCCAAGCATGCCGAGAACAACTCGTTTCGCGACTTCGAGCGTGAGCCGTTGATGCCGCACCTGTTGTCCACGGAGGGGCCGGCGCTGGCGGTCGGTGACGTGAACGGCGATGGATTGGACGACGTCTACATCGGTGGCGCGAAGTGGCAGCCGGGCCGGCTCTATCTCCAGCAGAAGGACGGGCGCTTCAAGGCGAGCGCGCAGCCCGCCATTCAGGCCGACAGCCTCAGCGAGGACGTCGACGCCGAGTTCTTCGACGCCAACGGCGATGGAAAACTCGACCTGTTCGTGGTGAGTGGCGGCAATGAGTTCTGGGAGGGCGACCCATTGCGAAACCGCCTGTATCTCAACGACGGCCAAGGGCACTTCCGTCGGGATGTGGGCGCGATCCCCGCCGCGTTCGAGAACGGATCGTGTGTGGTGCCCGGCGACTTCGACGGCGACGGCGACATCGACCTGTTCGTCGGGAGCAGGGTGGTGTCGAGGAAGTACGGTCTGTCGCCGAAGAGTCATCTGCTCCAGAACGACGGTAGCGGTCACTTCACCGACGTCACGCTCGAGAAGGCGCCAGGGCTGTCGGAAGTCGGCATGGTGTCGTCCGCCGCGTGGATCGATTCCGATGTGAAGGGAACGCTCGACCTGGTCGTGGTGGGCGAGTGGATGCCCATCACGGTATTCCGGCAGGAGAATGGGCGCTTCGTCAATCGCACAGCCAAGGCAGGTCTCGCCGCCACCACCGGTTGGTGGAACACGATTTCCGCGGTCGACCTGCGCGGCAATGGACGCAAGGATCTCGTCGCCGGGAACCTCGGCCTCAATTCATATCTCCGTGCGTCGCCAGAGGAGCCGGTGCGGCTCTACATGGGGGACTTCGCGCACGACGGCGCGCTCGCGCAGGTGCTGACGTCGTACAGGAATGGCGTGAGCTATCCGCTTGCGGGGCGCGACGAGCTTGTGCGAGCGATTCCATCGTTGCGTGAGAAGTTCGCGACGTACCGCAGCTTCGGCGCGAGTCGGATCGGGGATATCCTGCCGAGTGCGGACCTCGGCAAGGCAACGGTGCTGGAGGCGACGACCTTCGCCAGCGCGGTGGCGCTGAACAACGGCAACGGCACCTTCGCCCTCCAGTCACTCCCGATGGAAGCGCAGTTCGCGCCGGTGTACGCCGCGCTGTCAGGCGATCTCGATGGCGACGGCCATGTGGACCTGATGGTCGGCGGCAACTTTCTCGGCGTGACGTCAATGCAGGGGCGCTATGACGCGAGCTATGGACTCTTCTTGCGCGGCACCGGCACGGGAGCGTTCGCGCCGGTGGACATGGGGACGAGCGGTCTTGCCCTCGAGGGACAGGTGCGGCACATGAAGCTGCTGCGCGCCGCGAATGGCGATCAGCTCATCGTGGTGGCGCGCAACGACAACACGGTGCAGGTGGTGCGGGCCAACCGGCTCACCGGCGGCCCACGATCCGGAACTCCCGATCGATCACGATGGACGCCAGCGCAGCCTGCGGCGCGATGAGCTCATGTTCGATCGCCAGCACCTGATCGACGATGGGTGCGTCGATGTCGCGGTTGCGGGCGCGTCGCCGAGCGCGTGTGTCGTCACTCGTGGCGTTGAGGAAGATGCGGATGTCCATACCCGGCAGGCGGAGCACGTACGTGCCTTCCACGATCAACGCGGCGAGTGGCGCAAAGTCGCGGCGCCGGGAAAGAAAGGAATCGGAAGGGTAGTCGACCATGGGCACCGTGACGTCGCTTCGGCCTTCGCGAAACGCCAGGACGTGCTCATTCAGCAGAGCGAGGTTGACTTCGTGCGGACCGACATTCGCGAGGTTGTCGCATCGATGCTCGTGATTGACGCGCGGCGGCAGCTTGAAGTAGTCATCCTGATGGATGACGCCGGTGGCAATGCCGACGGCGTCGAGCTCGCGGGCGAGATTGGTCGCCGACACGGACTTGCCGCATCCGGACTCGCCGGCGATGGCGATGACGGGCCGCGCGAGGCTCCTCAGCGCATGCTCCGCGAGCACGGCTGCGGCGAGGGAGCGCGCGAGCGCTGCGCGGTCGGGTCCCGGGTCGGCTCGTCCGCCGTCACTCATGGAACGAGCAGGGCGCGCGTCGCAGGGTGGTCCGCCACCTCGGCGAAGACGATCCCGGTCGCACTGTACGCCATGTGCGGAGTGCCGCCCACCGCACCCGACGCGCCGTGAAAGAACTCCTCGAACGCGTAGCCGCCCAAACGAGCCGTCGTCGCGAGCCGACCCTCGATGCTCGAGCGCAGCGAAGCCAGCGCCGACGTGTCGCCGTTGCGTGCAAGAGCCAGCGCCAGCCATCCCAGCCAGATCATCCACACGCCGCCGTTGTGATACTCGTGAGGACGGTTGCGAAAGCCGTGCAGATGATAGCGAGACAGTGCGGGCCAGTGCGCGCTGCCCTCGTCGATGACGGGATGGAACGCCGGAGGCAGCTCCCGGCGGGCGAGGTACTCGTCGATTGCCCAATCGAGCGCGCCGGTCGCCCGCTCACTCCGGCGACCAGACACCACGAGCAGGCTGCAGGCCGCGAGATCGAACATCTCGTACACGCGAGTCGGTGTGTAGGCGGCCACGGGGTGGCTGCGCGCGCGAAGCGGATTGCCGGACGCCGGCCAGAAGTTGTCGGCGATGGCGGTGTCGATCAACTGCGATTTCTCGCGCCAGCGCGGCTCGTCGTACGTCTCTGCGGCAAGGCGAAGCGCCCACGCGCGGAGCACCTGGTCATGGAGGACGTAGCCCTCGTAGACATATTCGTCGGCCCAGTCGCCGCCGACGGGAACGTAGATCAGATGCCGACCGTTGTATTCGATGCCGTCGAGGAGCTGCAGCACCACCTCGACGGAGTGGCGGAACGGCGTTGGGTCGAGGGCGCCGGCACGTGCGCTCAACCCGATGCCGATGACGTACCAGAGCGGGGCGTCGAGCCGCGGCACCAGCGTGCCGAAGCTCGCCAGTGGCGGCCCGTCGTCCACGATCGTGTAGTTCGACGCAATCTGTCCCTGAGGTCCCTGAAGGTCGCGCAGCTGTTCGAGCGTTCGCACCAGGCCCGCCGAAATCACGGCGTCGCCGGTGAGCAGGCCAGCGATGCCGGCCATCACGGCATCGCGGGTGAAGACGGCGCCGTAGTTGGCGGACGACGACAGCGACGCGCGAATACCATGCGGCTGGCTGAGTGTGCGCAGCAGCGTGACGGCGGCATCGTACATCGAACCCGAAACGTTCACGCGTACCTCGCGGAATGCATGACTGAACCGCATTCTTGTTCGTGACACCGACAATCGCGCAACATAGCACGCCGAATCCCTTCGAGTGAGGACCAGTCGATGTCGTCCGCATCGCCGTTGCCGAGATCGTCGTCGAGCGCTCCGGTGACGAGGCCCTGGCTGTCGTTTGCCCAGATCCTGAACATGAACATCGGGTTCTTCGGCATCCAATACAGCTTCGGGTTGCAGCAGAGCAACATGAGCCCGATCTACAAGTATCTGGGGGCCGACGAGGCGAGCCTTCCGCTGCTCTGGCTGGCCGGTCCGATGACGGGCCTGCTCGTGCAACCGATCATCGGCGCGATGAGCGACCGGACGCTGAGCAAGCATGGGCGACGTACGCCGTACTTTCTCGTGGGCGCCGTGTTGTGCAGCATCGCCCTGCTGTGGATGCCGTTCAGCCCGACGCTCTGGATGGCGGCGGGGCTCCTCTGGATCCTCGACGCCGGCAACAACGTCACGATGGAGCCCTACCGCGCTTTCGTGAGCGACCGGTTGGACGAACGCCAGCATTCCATCGGGTTCCTCACCCAGAGTGCCTTCACCGGGCTGGGACAGACGCTGTCATACCTTACGCCATCGCTGCTGCTCTACTTCGGCATGAAGCGCGACGTCGTGAATGCGCACGGCATTCCGCAGGTGACCGTGTGGGCATTCATCATCGGCTCCGTGCTCTCGATCACGTCGATCCTGTGGACGATTCGCACGACGAAGGAACTCCCGCTCGCGGCCGACGAGCGTGCGCGCATCGCGGCGATGCCGCGGGGGCTCGCGGCTGCCCTGCGCGAGGTGCTGGAGGCGATGCGCGAGATGCCGCCGACGATGAAGCAACTCGCCGTGATGAAGCTGTTCCAGTGGTACGCGATGTTCTGCTATTGGCAGTATGTCGTGCTGTCGCTCGCCGTGTCCCTCTTTCACACCCATGATGCGTCGACGGCGGGGTTTCGTGAGGCATCGCTCGTCAATGGCGAGATTGGCGGCTTCTACAACTTCGTCGCGTTCGTCACCGCGTTTGCGATGGTGCCCGTCGTGCGCCGCGTCGGGCCGAAGTGGACGCATGCGTTCTGCCTGACGCTCGCCGGCCTCGCGATGCTCTGGTTGCCGTCCATCACCAATCACGCACTGTTGTTCGTCCCGATGCTCGGCATCGGACTCGCGTGGGCGAGCATCATGGCCAATCCGTACGTCATGCTCGCGGGATGCATTCCTCCGGCACGCGTTGGGGTGTACATGGGCATCTTCAACATGTTCATCGTCATTCCCATGATGATCCAGATCTTCACGCTGCCCCTGTTCTACCGCTCGCTGCTGGGCGGCGATCCGGGCAACGTGATTCGGCTGGCGGGCGCACTGATGCTCTGCGCGGCCGTCGCAGCGGCGTTCGTGCGCGTGAAGCGCACGCGGTCGGCAGGAGAGCTCGCGTTGCACGTCGCGTGAGGATGTCAGCGAAGATGGTTCGTCCGGGCAGGGAATCCGCTGTGAAAGGAGACGTCATGCACACCGTTGCACGCACCCGTCGATCCATCGTTGTCCTGGGCCTCATGCTCATCGCCGCAGCGGGATGCGGCGCGCCGAGCTCCACGGCACGCATTGCGCCGGCGTCGCTGTACGACGCGGCCCACGACCTCGGCCCGCTCTTTCACGACGTCCAGCTCGCACGCGTCTACCCGGACTCCAAGACCTTCGTCGACGCGAAGCCCCGCTCGGCGCCTGCGGACATCGTCGCCCGCTACGCCGGCGCAAGGGACTCCGCGGGGTTCAGCCTGCGCGCGTTCGTCGAGCAGAACTTCGACGCGCCGCGCGCGGCGGGGGAGGGAGCTCGCTCGGATACGTCCCAGTCGATGGAGGAGCACATTCGCAAGCTGTGGCCGGCCCTCACCCGGCCCGCCGATGCGGTCGATGCCCGTTCGTCGCTCATCCCGCTGCCTGAAGGGTATGTCGTTCCCGGCGGCCGCTTTCGTGAGGTCTACTACTGGGACTCCTACTTCACGATGCTCGGGCTCCTCGAGGACGGGCGCACCGACCTCGTGGAGAACATGCTCGACAACTTCGCATATCTGGTGCGGACGGTTGGACACATCCCGAACGGCAATCGCACGTACTACTTGAGCCGTAGCCAGCCGCCGTATTTCGCGGCGATGGTGGGGCTGTTCGCGACGGCCACCGACACTGCGAGCGCGCTCAAGTACCTCGACGCCATCGAGGGCGAGCATGCGTTCTGGATGGCCGGTGCCGACTCGGTCGCGCGCGGGAGCGCGGCGCGACGCGTGGTGCGGCTTCGCGATGGCTCGCTGCTCAACCGCTACTGGGACGATCGTCCCGAGCCGCGCCCCGAGTCGTACCGCGAGGACTTCGAGCTCGCGCAGCGCGTGCCCGAAGCGCAGCGTGAAGCGTTGTATCGCAACATCCGCGCATCGGCCGAGAGCGGCTGGGATTTCTCGAGCCGCTGGATGCGCGATCCGTCGGACCTGCGCACCCTGGAGACAACCGACCTCATTCCCGTGGACCTCAACAGCCTGCTCTATCACGCGGAGCGGACGATCGCGGCGCTGCGTCTGGTGCGCGATCGGCCGGGCGACGCCCAGGTGGCGGCGCGCTTCACTGCCATGGCCAACGACCGCCAGCGCGCGCTGCTCGCCGCCGCGTACGATCCGGCCGAAGGCTATTTCTTCGACATTCGGTGGCGGACGGGGGAACGCGTCACCGACCGCCCGACGATGGCGGCTGCGGCACCGTTGTACTTTGGTCTCGCCACGCCCGAGCAGGGACGTGCGGTCGCGGCGCGTCTCGGCCGCGACTTCCTGAAGCCGGGCGGGTTCGTCACGACGCTCATTGCTTCGGGACAGCAGTGGGACGCGCCGAATGGTTGGCCGCCACTGCAATGGCTGGGTGCGCAGGCGGTGCGGGCGTTCGGCCGAGCGGACATCGCGGTGGATGCGCGCAATCGGTGGTTGGCGCTCAACCGGCGCACGTACCGCGTAACCGGCAAGATGACGGAGAAGTACGACGTGTCCGACATGAGCAAGCGTGCAGGCGGCGGAGAGTATCCCACGCAGGACGGCTTCGGATGGACGAATGGCGTTGCGCAAGCGATGGCCGCTCAGGAGCGCGCGCGCGCCACCACCGCGCCGCCGCGGCCGTAAGAGCAGGTCCCTCGCTGCACTCGGGACGACAACGAAGCGACAACGCTTTCCCGCTCAGCGCGGGCGCGCCGCGCTCGTCAGCTGGAGGATCCAGGTCTGCATCGGCGCGAGCGTGGCGAGCGGTGCGTAGCCGTGCAGCGCGCCGTCGGCGCCGACCTCCAGTGCGTCGGCATGGCCGCTGCCCAGGAGATCTCTCGCACCGTACTTCCCTTCGGGAATCGCGCCAGGCGTGGTCGACAGCGACACACCAGACAGTGGCGTCGCGCCGAGGTTCGCGATCACCAGCACGACGTTCGTGCCGTCGCGCCGGAGAAAGGCCGCCACGGCGTCGTTGCCAGCGTCCACCGGCACCAACTCGCCGGCCGCCAGCGCCGCATTCGACGACCGCAGGTGAATCAGCCGGCGATACAGGTTGAGCAGCGACGTCTTGTCGTTCGTCTGCGCGGCTACATTCGCTGTCATCGAGTCGGGCTGGAGCGGCTCCCACGGCGCGCCGGTGGTGAAGCCGGCGGCCTTCGCGCGCGTCCAGTGCATCGGAGTGCGCAGCCGCTCGTCCGGCTTGTCGCCCGTCATGCCGAGCTCCTCACCGTAATAGATGAAGGGAAGGCCGGGCAGGGTGAGCAGCAGCTCCGCACTGAGTCGGGCTTTCGCGAGATCGCCTCCCAGGGCGGTGAGTGTGCGCGTCTGATCGTGATTGCGCTGGAAGGGCGACCATCGCGCGGCCGGTTCGGCCTCCTGCATCCTCAGGAACGGCGCGAGCAGCTTGGCCGACGAGCCGGTCTTCACGGACTCGATGAGTGCGTCGGAGAGCGCGAAGGCGAAGTAGCCATCCAGTTGGTCCGGGTAATAGGGAAGGATGACGTCGATGCTGTCCCACACCTCGCCCACGGTGTATGCACCGGGTGCCGTTGCGTGCACCGACTCCGCGAAGTCGTGCAGCACGCTGTGCGTTCCGGCCGTACCGGCGAGCGTGGTGCCGTCCTCCACGAGGTAGGGCACGGCGTCGAGACGGAAACCGTCGACGCCCATCTCCTTGAGCCAATACTTGCCCACCTTGTTCGCCTCTGCGCGCACGGCGGGGTTGTCGTAGTTCAGGTCCGGCATCGCCGACGTGAAAATTCCGTAGTAGTACTCGTCGCGGTATGGCGACTTGTGCCAGATCTCCTGGCCCCATGGTCCTTTGATGTCAGGCTTGGTGGGCGACCACCGAAACCAATCGCGATGTGGGGACGCCGTGTCGCGCGCCGCCTCCTTGAAGAACGGATGCTCGCTGGACGCATGATTCAGCACCAGGTCTACCAGCACCTTGATGCCGCGGCGGTGCGACTCGACCACGAGCCGCTTGAAGTCCGTGGTGGTGCCGTACTCCGGATTGACGCGGTAGTAGTTCTTCGTGTCGTAGCCGTGATAGCTCGGCGATGCCGCCACCGGCATCAGCCAGATGCACTTGGCGCCGAGGGAGTGTGTGGACGCCGGGTTGCCGTCGTTGATGTAGTCGAGCCGCTGCGTGAGGCCATTGAAGTCACCGATGCCGTCGCCGTCGCTGTCGTAGAACGAGCGGACGAACACTTCGTAGCAGGTGCCACCGCGCTTCCACGTGGTGTCGATGGGGGTCTGCGCCCCAGTCGGCGCAGCATGGGCGAGGAGCGCGGCGGATAGCGCGGCGATGACGAAACGAGGCATGGCGTCCTTCCGGGAAACGAATGTGGCGGCTCGTCAAACATCGTGGCGCCGCGTCGCCGGAGCAAGCGTCGCACGCTCCTTCCCAAATTCGGTGCGGCGAATCAGCTTCGAGGCGGATGTCGTCCCGAGCGAAGCGAAGGACCTGCTTTCACCACACCGAGGACGTGATGGAAAAGCCGCGCTTGAACTACCGGCAGTTGTTCAACATGAGCTTCGGCTTCTTCGGCATTCAGTTCGGCTGGGGGTTGCAGTTGGCGAATATGTCGGCCGTCTATGAGCGACTCGGCGCCCGGCCCGATCAGGTGCCATTGCTGTGGCTCGCCGCGCCGGTGACGGGACTCCTCGTGCAGCCGATCGTCGGCGCGCTGAGCGACCGCACGTGGGGCAAGCTCGGACGCCGCCGGCCGTACTTCCTGACCGGCGCCATCCTTTCGTCGATCGCACTGTTCTTCATGCCGACGTCGACGTCGCTGTGGATGGCGGCCAGCCTGCTCTGGGTCCTGGACGCGTCGATCAACATCTCGATGGAGCCGTTCCGCGCATTCGTCGCCGACAAGCTGAATACATCACAGCGGACCGCGGGCTTCGTGATGCAGTCGTTGTTCATCGGCGTCGGCGCGAGCTTCGCCAACGCATTGCCCTTTGTCCTCGGCAAGCTGGGCGTGAGTGGCAACACGGTGAGCGGCATTCCGCTCACGGTGAAGTACTCGTTCCAGGCGGGCGCGGTGGTGTTCCTGCTGGCCGTGCTGTGGACCGTCTTCACGACGAGCGAATATCCGCCGGAGGACATGGCGGCCTTCGAGAAGCAGAAGCAGGCGAGCGGGGGATTGGGGGCGCTGTTGACGGAGGTCGGCGAGGCGATACGCGACATGCCAAAGACGATGCGCCAGCTGGCCGTGGTGCAGCTCTTTACCTGGCTGGGGCTGTTCTGCATGTGGCTGTTCTTCGTCCCCGCCACGGCGCGACATGTCTTCGGCGCGGTGGATCCGCAGTCAGAACTCTATACGAAGGGCGTGGAGTGGGGCGGCTTCGCGTTCGCGTTCTATTCAATCACCTGCTTCCTCGTCGCGCTGGTGCTGCCGAGGATTGCCGATGCAACGAGCCGGAAGACGGCGCATGCTTTCGCGCTGAGTTGCGGTGGAATCGGACTGCTCTCGGTGTACGTGATTCACAACCAGTATCTGCTGCTCCTGAGCATGGTCGGCGTGGGCATCGCGTGGGCGTCGATCCTCTCGATGCCGTATGCGATCCTGTCCACGGCATTGCCGGCGCACCGTATGGGCGTGTACATGGGGGTGTTCAACTTCTTCATCGTGATTCCGGAGATCGTGGCAGCGTTGTTCTTCGGTCCGTTGACGCGAACGCTGTTCGGCCAGGACAACCCGAATACGCCACTCTATACGGTGATGCTCGGCGGGTTGTGCATGTTCGCCGCGGCGCTCTGTGTCACCTTCGTGCAGGACAATGAGCGCCCGGTGCCGGTGGGAGCGGTGCTCGACGGCGATCGGCATGAACGGTTCGGCGTGCCGGAATCGATCCAGCCCGTGCCGAGTAGCGGTGGCGGCGCGTAGTGCGAGCCGCGCTGGTGCACGACGCCTCGGGCCTCTACTCCGCATGACAACGCATCCATTCGTTCCGCTCGACTTCAATCGGCGGTCAGAGCAGGACATGCTCCACAGCGCACGCGCGACGTACGACGAGATGAACCGCCGTCGCACGACGCGCCATTTCTCGACCGACCCCGTGCCCCGTGAGGCGATCGAGCTCGCCATCCGGACCGCCGGCACGGCGCCAAGTGGAGCGCATCAGCAGCCGTGGACCTTCGTCGCCGTGTCGGATGCAACGCTGAA
Organism: Gemmatimonadales bacterium; assembly: GCA_038319955.1. Taxonomy (GTDB): domain Bacteria; phylum Gemmatimonadota; class Gemmatimonadetes; order Gemmatimonadales; family Gemmatimonadaceae; genus AG11. Next base: position 17,310 of record JBBQDT010000024.1, read on the forward strand.
GCGGCGCATCCGCGAAGCAGCCGAAGAGGAGGAGCAGCGCAACTATCATGAGCGAATGCCGGACGAATGGCTCGAGGCCCTCGCGCCGCTGGGCACGGACGAGCACAAGCCGCATCTCACGGACGCGCCGTGGGTAGTGGTGCTGTTTCGGCAGACGTACGGCGTGAGCGCCGACGGCAGCCGGCGGACGCACTACTATACCCAGGAATCGTGTGGCATTGCGGCGGGCTTCTTCATCGCGGCCGTGCACCTCATGGGGCTCGTCACGCTGACACACACGCCGACGCCGATGGCGTTCCTCGGCGAGCTGCTGGGGCGGCCGGCAAACGAGAAGGCGTACCTCGTCATGCCGGTCGGGTACCCGGCGGCGGATGCGCGGGTGCCGGACCTCGCGCGCAAGCCGCTTGCGGAGATCTCGAGCTTGCGCTGAGCGTCACATGCCCTTCGCGGGCGGGCGCCGGCCGTTGCCAAACCACCGTCACTGGGAAGCGATCATGTCAGTCAGGGCTCCTCTCGCGAATGCCGGCGTATTTTTTCCGCCGCCGCTCCTCTTCGTCGCTGGTCTCGGCGCTGGTTGGTTGCTGGATAGATACATCGTCGCGCTTCCCCTCCCACCTCTCATTGGGGGCTCTGCGCTGATGCTTGGCGGTGCATGTCTGGCAATTGGACTCTGCCTGGTGGCGTGGGGTATGGTGACGTTTCGCCGCGCGGGGACGGCGATCACTCCACATCACAGCGCGAACCGGCTCGTCGTCAGTGGCCCGTACCGATTCACACGCAACCCGATGTACACCGGTTTGACCATCGTCTACATCGGCGTAAGTGCGCTACTCGGCTCGGAGTGGCCTTTACTTCTGCTTCCGCTCGTTCTCTTCATAGTGTTTCACTTCGTGATTGAAAGGGAGGAGCGTTACCTGGCGGACGCCTTCGGTAGCGAGTACGCCGAGTTTCGCAGGCGTGTGCGACGCTGGTTGTGAGGTCGGTCGTCGGCCCGGAAAGGGCCACCAAGTTCTCTGCCGCGAACTCATGTCGTCGTACGGGTCGCCATTGGAGCGTCGTACCACCTGAGTGAAGTGGGCCGAGCCACCGAAGTGCCGCTGGCTCACTGCTCCTATCCTTCGAGGCTTGATTGGCCCCGTGCCGCGTCCGCCGGTTCAGCGCGCGAAAAGCACGATGTCGCGACGTGTGATCACGACGTCCGCACCGGAGCGAGCCTTGCATATAGTTCCTTGCGGTTCGCGTGGTGCGGCACCCGCCAGCGAGCGCGACCATCACAGGAGACGACACATGACTGACAGCAAAAAGGCAAAGCCGGGCGACGTGCTTCAGGGCGACAAGACGCACCGCGCATTCATCGAGCAGCTGGAATCCGGACCGAGCGGTAAGAGCGCCGCCTCGTCCGATGAGTCACATGCAGAGGCCGGCAAGCATCGCTTGTTCGAGCAACGCGAGCAGCACGACGACGCCGACGTCGCGAGCGAGAAGACGCGCTTGAGCCGCGACATCGACGCACACGATCACAATCGGGAGAACTTCCAGGTGGTGGGCGGATCCTCATCCACGCGTGTGGAGCCGCGGAATCCGATCAATCCGACACATCCTGATGCGCCCACGCCGGGCGTCGCCGATGCAGCCACTCCAACGCGCGTCAACGGCGGAGGGACGACGTAGCCAGCGCCGCGCCGCGAACGGCATCCACGAGCGCCTCATCGCGGTCGTAGATGTCGTTCGCGAACTGCAGTAGTCCATCGCGCTCGAGCACCGTGAAGTAGACGATGTACACGGGCAGCTTCCGGTCAAGCATCACGCGATGGTCGTTCGCGCCGTTATACATCGCATCCTTCACGCGCGCCTCATCCCACCCGAGCACGTACTGCGCGAGCGCAGCGGGGTTCTGCACCCGGACACACCCGTGGCTGAAGGCACGGACCCGTTCGTCGAACAGGCTCCGCGAGGGCGTGTCGTGGAGGTAGATGTTGAAGTCGTTGGGGAAGATGAACTTCACGTAGCCCAATGCGTTGTTCGACCCGGGCACCTGCCGTACGTACCTGCCCCAACTCGCGTTCACCGTCTCATAGCCGTTGCGCGCGAAGTAGCCGCGATCGCGCCGCTGCTTCGGCCACAGTTCGTTGGCGGCGATACTCGAGGGCACGTTCCAATACGGGCGGAATACCAGATACGCCATCGAGTCGCTGAACACCGGCGTCGAGCGGCCGCCATACTCGGCGCCCACCACAATGCCCATCGTAAGCACCTCGCGCCCCGCATCGTACGCGGTGAGCCGAAATGCCGGAACGTTCACGAGCACGTAGCGCGCGCCAAGGGATCTCGGCAACCACCGATGCCGCTCCAGGTTGGCCGCGATCTGCTGCGTGCGGTACTCGGCGCTGCGGTTGAGTGAGGCGAGCGTCGCGGGTCCGACGACACTGTCCTCGGCAAGTGCATGGTGACGCTGGTACGCGACCACCGCACCCGCGAGCGCAATGTCATACACCACACGGGTTGCCACGCCGGCACGTCCGTCGCCAGCGGAGTCTGCCAGTGTGAGTGGCACGACGCCGATGTAGCCCTCGGCATGCAGGCGAGCGAGAAGGACGCCGAGCGATCCGGCCGATGTGGTATCTCCCGGGTGGATAACGCCGACCTTCGGTATCGTGGGCCATCCTCCTGACGCAACGATTGCGCGGTAGCGGGCAAGCGCGCGTACGAGTGCGTCGTAGTCCGCATCGTGCGGACGCAGCGCACCGAGTGCATCGCCCAGTGAGGGTTTCGCGAGCGTCGCGAGAATGACCTTCTCGACATCGACATCCTGCGGGTCGATGTGCCACTGCCGATTCACGGAACGCGGATCGATCTGGCCAGTGAGCAGGTCCTCAGCGTAGCTCACCAAGGCGGCACTGATGAGGACATCCGCGCGCGCAATCGCGTCGGCCGTCTGGTCAGTGGACAGGCGGTCGACGGCGGCACGGATCTCAGCGAGCGGAAACTTTGCAACGTCGAGCGCCTGGGCAGAGGACGCGGCAATGGTGTCGAGCAACTCGCGTCCGCGTGCATTCAACCGGCGGCCGTCGAGCCAGCGTGCGGACTCGCCTGACCCATAGAGTGCGCGCACGTGGCGCCAGCGGTGGTCGGGATAGCCGGAGAGGATCGGACGAGCGGATACCACCCGCTCGATTGCCGTGGCGACGCTATCTGCGCGAACTGCGGTCGGCGGAAGGATCACGTCGCGTGAACCGCCAAGTAGCAGCGGCAGCACGACGACGAGAGCAGCAATTGAGTGCATCATGCCTTCTTCTTTAGCAATTAATGACCCTCGGCATGCGTCTACGATCCATGACTATCAGCCACGCCGCGGGAGCGCCCAGTCCTCCAACCATGCCGGCGGCTGATATGAATCTCCGGCCGCATCACGGTTGACCCACTCGATGACTGCGGCGTTGCCGAGGCTTTCCGGGTCGTTGCGGAGGTATTGGTTCACCACGCCGATGACCTGGAACCCTCGGCGAAGCTGGAACGACAGCGTTCGATCGGTGAGCTCTCCCCGGACCGCGGCACGAACGTACTCGGGCGCCGACATCGTCGCGGCGTGCGGAGCATAGTCGCGCAGTCGTGCGCCGGCGCGGATGCGAAGCAGGCCGAGCTGCCGGGCGAGCGCCGCGCGCGCGGAGTAGATGGCGGAGCCGACGCCATGTCCGCGCAGCGCCGGGTCGACCATGATCTCGGCGCCGTAGAGCGTCCGGCCGTGCGACGGGTCGTGATTCGTGAACATGCCCGCGTCGGTGAAGTCGCGCCAGGAGGTGCTCAGCTCGTAGTCGTTCCAGAGCACGATGAGGCTGGCCGACATCGCTACCAGAGCGCCCGTGTCCGGTCGCTCCGCGACGAGCTGCCCCTCGGGGAACACCCGCAGGTGACTCTCCAACTGCTCCCGTCTCCAGGCCGGCGCGCCCGGGTAGACGGCCTCCGTCATGGCGATGATGCCGTCGAAGTCGTCCGCCCTCATCTGGCGGACCGTCACCGGGATGCGTTCCGTCACAGATGGAGTCTCCGGACGTGCTTCACCAGCGAGGCGGTGCGGGCGCTGTCGAGGAGCGGGAGGACCGTGCCCCGCGTGTGCGAATCGAGAATGTCTTCGAGGTCGAGCTCACCGATTACCATCATTTCCTGGTTCACGTTTCCTTCCGCGAGAATGCCGTCGCGCGAGAACTGGAAGTCGCTCGGGGTGAGGATCGCGGCCTGACCGTAGTTCAGGTGCACCGCGGGAACCGCTGGCAGTGAACCGACCGTGGATGACTGAATGACGTACATCTGGTTCTCGATCGCGCGCGCGTGCGCGCAATAACGGACGCGGAGGAACCCCTGCCGGTCGTCCGTGCAGCTGGGGACGACCAGGATTTTCGCCCCTTCGCGCGCCGCGACGCGCACCATCTCGGGAAACTCCACGTCGTAACAGATGGCAACCGCCATGCAGCCGAAGCTCGTGTCGATCAACGTGACTTCGCGTCCGGCGCTCACGTCCCAGTCGTCGCGCTCGAACCTGGTCACGTGCAGCTTCTCCTGCGTCACGTACTCACCGGAGGGTCCGACGATGTAGCAGACATTCCGGATGACGTCCGCGTCGTCCGGGTCGGCAACTGGAATGGTGCCGCCGACGATGTAGATCTTGTGCTTGCGGGCGAGGCCCTGCAGCAGCTCGATGATCGCTGGTGCCGACCGACTGAGCTCGCGAATCTGGGTGCGGATGGGGCGTTGGGTATCGCCCATCGTCAGGAGCTGCACGCAGAAATATTCCGGAAACACCACGAGGCCGCAGCCGTAGTCCTCGGCCGTTTCGACGAGTGCAGAGACCTGGTCGCTGAACTCCTTGAATTGCTTTACGGGACGGAGGAAGTACTGCAGCGCGGCAACGCGGAGACGATGCATGGAAGCCCCTGGAGATTGGAGGGAAGCGTGCGCTGCGGTGGCGCCTCTGGCAACTCGCGCAGCTTGCGCGCCACGCCTCCGGAGGAGGGTGCGCGCTGGATGACTCCGGTAATATGGGGTGTCCCTCTTAATAATGCAAGTGTATATATACCATATACTTAGAGTTCCCTGAAACCACGCGGCGCGGCGAGCGTCGACGGCATCACCGCCACTTCGCGCAACCCCGAAAGGAAGCGGATCGTCGGGATCGTCGTGACGCTATCGCCGCGCACCGCGCGCCACTGCGCGACGGCGGTCAGGCGTACAGGCCGGCCGACCAGGCTGGCAACTTCGGTGACGTGCGCGAGTGCCCGCGTGGGACCGAACCACCTGACCACACCTGCTTCGTCTGCCGGCGCGTTGATGACGTCCGTTCGGCCGCGTGCTACTTCCCTGATCAGGCACTCGCCGAACGACGCTCCCGTGCAGCTCGCAGCGCGTGAAATGCTTCGTTGCGGGGTGCACGAGGACAAAGCCCGTGCTGTCGAAGAGGTAGTAATCGCCTGGCACCGCCCCGGATGCGACAGGATCACCCACTTCGCGCGGACCGCAGGGCGCTTGGCGCGTGCAAGCACGTCGATGCGTCCACGTCCGTCGGCATACGTGATCCTGAGCGCGAGCGGTCCGAGAATGCCGTCACCAGCTCGCCGTTCATCGTCGTGTCGACGGTGTAGGTGATGCCGCGAACCGTCCCGGTTTGGGAGGCGGCAGTCCGCGCGACTGGCTGCAGGACGAGTGCGAGGACCGCCAGGGCTGCGACACGAAGGCTGTTCCTTGGGCAATCGTCCGTCACCGGGAGTCCCCTCTGGTGAATGCGGCCGCGCTCCGGACCGCATCGACGTCATCGTCGAGGGTCATCGCCAACTCCGCGCGTCGCAACGCCAGGCGCGCGTGGCGCACCGCTTCCTCGCGCATCGCGCGATCGCCAAACGCAGTGCAGGCCTCCAGCGCCTTCTGCAACCGCACCATCACCTCCACCGTACCAGCCCCGTCGCGCGCAATGCCGGTGAACGCATCGTCGAAGATGTCGCCCATAGTGAGCGCGGGTACGAATACGTGCTCGGCGAGAACCTCGGGTACGGCATCGTCATCGGAAGGCGCGACCCAGTCATGAAGGAGGCGAACGAGCGTACCGATGATGTCGATCGCTGTACCTGGATCATTCACCGCGGGCGAAAGTGCGCGGCTCGCGATTTCCGACAACACGATCAATCCAAAGCGCGGGTCCTGCTCGAAGAGACGGCTCCCGGCAATCCTGAAGGCATTGCGCAGACCGTCCTCGAGTGCGTCGCGAGTCTCCTTGCTGGTGGATGCGACAAGACCCGAGAGCCGTGCCAGCGGGCGGTCCGGCGTGCAGAAGGTGCCCGGCAGCGCCACGAGCGTGACCGTCACTCCGGCGCCCGCTGCTTCCTTTTCGAGCAAACGAATATCGACGTGCTGGAGGTACCCAACGGCATGCGGAGAGCGGCTCGCCCGCGGGTGCGTTCCCGCCAGCTGGCTTGCCGCCGAGAAATGGCATCGTCTTGCGCAGCGCGAGCGAAGCAGCAGTCGCCGCTTCGACTTTGTCGATCGTCGAGCTGAGCCGCCCAAGGCGCGCAATGCTGTCCACCCAGCGAACGAACGTGATGATGACGAGCGCGAACATTGCCACCGTCGCCACGAACAATGCGAAGCGGCCGGCCTGGCCGCAATAGCCGTTCATGAGGGCGACGAGTGCGACGACCGAGTAGATGAAGCTCGCGATGAACGTCGAGAGCGCGTTCTGCGACGTGTCGTTAGAAACGACGAGCGGAAATGAGCGCGGCGTGGCGTTGCCACTCGCCGACGCATATGCCGACACCATGGACGCCACGGCGAAGGTCGCGATCACCAGCATGCTTGCTGCGACGATCCGAAGGAGCGCTTCGAGCGAATCTCTGCTGATGTCTGCCACGTGACGACCGAGGCCTGTCCCGTCGGCGAGGCGGGCCAGGAAGACGCAGCCCACGGAGACGATGCAGGCCACGAGCGGCCGCACCCAGAGGCGCTCCTTGCGCCGTGCGAAGAAGAACTGCAGGCGGCAGGAATCGGTGGTGGGAGAAGTCGCTTCCGGCATCATGTCCTCAACCGAGCGCCAGCGGATTGAGCTGCCAGATCGCGTAGTTGAGCGCTGCGGCGAAACTGACCCAGAGCACGTAGGGCACGAGGAGCGCGCCGGCAAGCGGTCGCGCGCGCCAGAAGGCGACGAGAGTGGCAACGATGACGAGCCAGAGCACCACGATGTCCGCGAATGCCACCGCGCCGAGATGGAACGCGAAGAAGAGCCAGCTCCAAAGGGCGTTGAGTGCGAGTTGTATCAGGAAGAGGGCGAGCGCGACACGATTGACGCGGAATCCGCCTTCACGCCATACCAGCCAGGCCGCAATCGCCATCATCGCGTACAGCGCAGTCCAGACGGGTCCGAACAGCCACGACGGCGGCGCCCACGCAGGCTGAGCGAGCGTGCCGTAATACGCTTGCGCCTGCAGTGACGCGACCGCGCCTATCGCCGAAGCGGCGAAGCTCAGCGCGAGCCAGCCGACGAGTCCGAGAAGGTGCGACCGTTTCGACTGCGTCATGTGTCCGTGATGTCTTGGGACATGGATGGAAACCCGGTGAAGTTCGTAGTCGGACCGCGCACGTGATTCGTGGCAAACGCCGAGTGAGTGCAACATGCGTATCGAGGGGCCACGAGCGACGATCAGTCGGGTAACACCGACGATCGCGTACCGCTGGGGGGAAGCGCATCGGTACGAATGACGCTGAAGCTGCCATCCGTCTCGAGCACGACCGCACCCGCATCTTCCAGCCGTGCAAGTCCGCCGCCACGAATGGCGGCCATGATCTCCTCGCGAGACACGCGCTGGTGCCGCAACGCCTCGTCGCGGATGGCGCCGCGGTAGACGAGCAGCGTCGGCTCGCTCTTCACCAGGCGCTCGAACCAGCGTACGCGAAGCGCACCCCAGGCGACGACGAACTGCAGCGCGGCAAGCAGACCGAGGGTCGCGACGCCATCGGCCAGCGGCGTGCTCTTTGACACGATGGTCGCAGAGAGCGTGGACCCGATGGCGATCGTGACGACCAGGTCGAAGGCGTTCATCTTCGCCAGCGTGCGCTTGCCTGACACCCGCAGCAAGGCAACCAGGAGCACGTAGGCGAACACGCCAGTCAGCAAGGTACGGCCGATGCTGGTCCAATCGTCGAAGAACATACCGGTCTCCTGCATCAGGGCGTCTGGCGTGACGATGGCGCGCAGGTCGACGGCCTCAGGCGAACGATGCTAGCGGCGCTCGAAGCGAGAGGCATTGGCGCGCATGATCTCCTCGAACTTCTTCCACCCGACCTTGAAGCCATAGGTCGTGCCTTTCGGAAACCAGACGACGGAACCATTCGATACCTCGAGCATGCCGTGGGCGGACCCATCGCGCTTCACGTGAAACTCGACATCCGCCTTCCCGAGCGCGCGCGCCGGGATGCTGAATGAAACATCGTGCTTGGCCATTCTCGACTCACTTCGAATGTGGTCATCGCGCGGAACTCCCGCGCCTTGCGGATGATTCAAACAGGCGCGCATGCCCACGGGCGCAATCCCTCGCTCGTCCGTCGAGGCGAACGTGTGGCGTATGTAGACGGGCGTCAAGCATGCGCGGCTCGACGAGATGACACTGTCCAAGGCGATTCGCCGGCTCGAAGCGATCGTCTCCATCGACGCCGCCGACGACAAGTTCTTCTCCAGTCTCTCGGCGGCCGATCTGGCGATGTACAGGCGACTATTGCTGCGGCCGCGGAAGGGCCGACGGCGGCACCAGGCCCAGTATCCGCATGTAGCTGGACAGTTGGCTGTAGTGCTCGGCGAGATCGGTGATCAGCAGCATCAGGTAGCGAGCCCGCAGGACAGTTTGCGGACCGCTCGGCGTGTCCACGGTGAACTCGTCGGCCAGTTGTGCGTCGGAGAGCTTGTCGATCGCAGCAGCGCAGAATAGCAGGGATGCTCGCACGCGGGCAATCAACGTGTCTTTGGGCCAGCGTGCCTTGATCGTGTCTGCCAATGAATCTTTCGCAGACAGGCCATGCTTATCCGCGCCGAATATGGTACAGAGTCCATAATTGGCCGTCTCCAGGTGCTGGGCGATGAAGCCGATGCTCTGTTGGATGGGCGTGGGACGGAATCCATACTGACTCGCTGGAATGGAATCCAGGGCGAGCATAAGCCAACCGCCGTAGGGCCGCCCGAACGACAGAAAAGTCCTGGCGACAGCATTCGGCTGCGACGCGACCGTGCCCGTCGGCTGCTGTGCGCGAAGCATGTTGGGCAGGCACACCAGGGCGATCAGCGCAACTCGTCGCATATTCACTGGCCGGAAGGCGGTTGCCACAATTCGATCTTGTTGCCCTCGGGATCGATGACCCAGGCGAACTTTCCATAGTCGGATTCGTCGATCCGGTCGAGGACGTCGCATCCCTCGTCCTTGAGCACGTTGACCACCGCGTGAAGGTCATCGACGCGGTAGTTGACCATGAACGATGCCTTGCCTGGAACGAAGCTCTCACTGTCCGCAGAACCGATGGACCAGATGGTGGTGCCAGCGGTTGGTTTGCCATCCGCATCGCTCCAGGTGAAGGCAGCGCCACCCCATTCCTGAACGTCGATGCCGAGATGACGCTTGTACCATGCTTGCAGGGCAGGCGCGTCCTTGGCTTTGAAGAAGATGCCGCCGATTCCAGTGACTCGCTGCATTGCGACCTCGGTTGGAAGAGAAAGTTGGCGCGATCTAACCTCGTCACCAGCGTAGAATGTCCGCACCATCACGTACGATGGCAACGGCATAAGCACTCATCGAATTCCCGGTCTATCAAGTCGTTCGGCGCGCTGTCACGGCGGAGTTCATTTGCACAGGCACCAAGAAAATGCAGCGGCGCACCTACTGCTGACAGGCGCAACAAACGCTACGACGTGCCGCCGCTGTTCGGGCCCCGCAGGTGGGGCTCATACATCTGAAGAGCCTCTTCCTCGAGGGCAGGGTGCAGCACATGGCGTGATGCGAACTCCGCAGCACCGGGGTACGCCGTCTGCCGAACGAGCGCTGCGGCGCGCTCGACGTCGTACTCGGTGTGCATCAGTTGGATGCCGGGGCCGAGCAGCAGCCAATCCGCACCCGGTCGACCGTACGGCATCCCGACGCTCCCCGCGTTGACGACGCGCAGGCCGTCGATCCACCAGTCGGCCTGGACGTGCGTGTGCCCGCTCACCACCAGGCGCTGTGCGACTCCCGCGAACATCGGGCGCATTCGTTCGGGCGACGTCCGCGCCGTGACGATCTCCTCGTCGCTTCGCGGCGTCGCGTGGCAGAACAGGATGTCGCCGACGCCGGGCACCGCGGCAGTCAGCGTCGCGGGGAGTCCGGCCAGGAAGTCGCGGTCTGCACGCCTGAGCTCACCGGCAGTCCATGCAAGCGCCTCCTGAACAGCCGATGGGAGCCCGGCGAGCGGGCGGCTATCGAAGGCGTCCACGACGAGCCTGTCACAATTGCCGCGGATGAAGTGAGCGCGGTCGCCGAGCGCTCGTAGCCGGCCGAGCGTCTCGCGCGGCATCGGCCCGAGCACCACGTCCCCGCCGACCACGATGCTGCGGGCCCCGAGCGCATCCGCAGCGGCGAGCGCCGCCTCCAGCGCTGGCAGGTTGCCGTGCACGTCGTAGAGCGCCGCGACCGGTTCGTCAAGCGCTGTGTCAGGAGCGATCATGTCTCAGGTCGTCGATTCGGCGGACGCGAAGTGCAGCCACCGGGAAAACTCGTGAATACTGTTACCGAAGGTTTGCTCCGTTCACCGGCCCGCCATGGAAGAACGCGGCAGGCATCATCACGCCGTCCTTCTTGAACACCATCCCGTTCTTCATCACGAACCGCACGTCGCGCAGGGCATCGATCTGCTCTAATGGATTGCCGGCCACCGCGATGAGATCGGCGAACATGCCCGGCTTGATCGGCCCGCGCACCTTCTCCGTCTCGCTGACCTTGTAGCCGTTGGACGTCATCGCGCGGAGGATGTCGACGTTCGGAATGCGCGCCGCCTTCCAGGTGTCGAGGAACTGGATCGCGACCTCGCCGCGCGTCTTGCCGGGCACGTAATAGTCCGCGTCGGTCGAGAACGTGAGCGGGGCCTTGTTCTCCCACGCGTTCCGCAGCGAGGCCACCGTGAAGTCGTATCGTTCCTGGGTGGTGTGCCCCGCGAGCGAGAGCGGCGTCTCCGTGCCGGCCCGCCACACGCCTTTGCGCGCCATCTCCTTGTGCAACTCGTCCGTCATGCCACGGTCGTGGGCGATCGACCAGATCCCCGCCTCGACAGCGCGCTTCCCGCCATCCACCGTCTGCACGTGGCCTTCCACCTTGAGGCCCGCCTTCGCCGCCTCGCGAATCACCAGGCGGATCTCATCGGTCGTGTAGCCCCACGGCTTGCAGTCCACGCAGATCTTGATGACCCGCGCGCCGAAGAGTGCGTTCTGCCGCACGGCCTTCACGATTTCGTCCGGCGTATCGGCCTCGAGATACTCCGGGTAGACCACCTTCCTGTCGAGCGCCATTTCCGGTGTCGGCGAGAACTGGCCGCCCATGCCGCCGATGATCAGCCCCGACGGAATGATCGTCGGCCCCGGCACCCATCCCTGCTCGATCGCCTGACGCAACGCCACGTCTGCGTAGTTCGCGTTGTTGCCCATGTCGCGGACGATCGTGAACCCCGACGACAGCATCTGGATGCCGTTCGACACCGCCTGGATCGCACGCAACGGCGTCGATTCGAGGATCGACGTGATGTAGTAGCTGTTGCGCTCCGGCATCTCCTTGTACGTGAGCGCCAGGTGGTTGTGCGCGTCGACAAGGCCCGGCACCACGGTGAGCGCCGACAGATCGATCACCTGCGCACCGGCCGGAATGGCCACGTTGCCCCCGACTGCGGTGAACTTCCCATTCTCGATGAGGATGACCTGGTTCGTCGACACCGTTCCCGCCTCGGGATCGACGAGTCGGCCGGCCCGAATGGCCGTGACCTGGGCGTTCAGCGCGGCCGTCGCGCCAAGTTGCAGCGCCGTAAGACCAGCAAGCACGATGAATCGGCGGCGCAGGTCGCCGGTACTGCGCGCTCGGCGGCACGGTGACGTCGCGGTAGAGAGTCGCACGAGTACCTCGGTGAAAGGCGGAGGTCAGTCGGAAGGGTCGTGGGTCAAATTGGTCGCAGCCGGCTGCGCTTGGCAACGTTGTCGCCGGCTATCCGGACCGAACTGCTCAGGTAACCAAGGCCTCGCCGTCCCGAAGGACCTGGTAGTTGCCGACATCGCTGAGCGACTGTGATGGCAGCGGACTGAACTCGAACAAGGACTTGCCGTCGCGCTGTACGACCTTCCCATCGCTACTTGTATGACCCAATTGCGGCGAGAATGGCGACTACGCCGAGACCAACCCAGCCCGGGTGACCGCCCTTTGTGCCGACCAGAACGAGCAGTGAGCCCACCGCCATGGCCGCCGCGACCGACAGCGCGATGACCGATTGCGTCGCATGACCCAGGGATGAGCGCGATAGCCAGACGAGCAGCGCGGCGATGCTCCAGCCGAGCGCGGTAACGACATGCCAGGTTGCCCACAGAATGCGAACATGACGTTCGAGCAAGACAGTTCCACCATTTGTGGGAACAAGGCCTGCCGTGCGCATGCGAGAAAAAACGAGCCGCTCTCCGAGGATGGAGTGCACCAGTCCGACAATGAAGGCGAGCACTCCAGCCGACGCAAAATACCAGTTCATCGACCTCCTGGATCGGAGCTGGACGAGCGAAGATGGCGATTGGGAGAGAAAATGCGTTTGGTGGATTCCGTACGCAACACGGTGGTGGCGCATTTCCCGCGAGAGGCTTAGAGAGCCGCGCACTGCATGCCGAGGGCTCGTCGATGCGCGTCGGCGCAGAGTGTGCGTCCTCTTGCTCGCCTGCTCGATACCATGCACCTTCGCCGCGAGGCGGGAAGCTTGCGCGGGCCTCCATCCCAGCTCCCGACCCGGACCCACGGTCACCAGATGCACGGTCTCATCGTCAACCAATTCCGCCAGTTCCTCCTCAAGAACCATGGCCGCGATGCCTGGTCCCGGACGCGGGCAAAGGTCGGCAATGGGATTCCCGAACGCCCGTCCATCGATGCGACCTATCCAGACGGCGAGGTGGTGGATCTCCTGGTCGGCGCCGCGCAGTATGTGGAAGTCCCGTTGCAGCTCATGCTGGAGAACTTCGGCGAGTTCCTGTCGCACGCACTGATGCGCATCTATCAGCCGCTCATGCGGCCCGAGTGGCGGACGCTCGATGTCATCGAACGGACCGAGGGGAGCGTCCACACGGTCGTCCGACGCCAGGATCCGAGCGCGACACCGCCCTACCTCCTGGCCACCCGAATTGCGCCGGGCGAGGTGCACATCGAGTACGCCTCCGCGCGCCACCTGTGCTCTGTCGCCATCGGAATCATGCGCGGACTGGCCACGCACTTCGGCGAATCGGTAGCGATCGACCAGCCCACGTGCATGCTGCGTGGCGATCCGAAGTGTCACCTCATCGTCCGCCTCACGTAGCGTCGCGCCGCGCGCCACGCTGATCGTTCAACGGATGGAGCCAGCCGGTAGGGGGGACGTCGCGGGCCGCGGCGGGAACCCCACTCTCGATCGTTCGGTAGCGCGGCACGATGCCGAGCGCGGGCCAGAGCGTCCCGGGCGCGACGACGAGGGAGCGGTTCCAACCAGCGACGCCGTCTGGAGTGAGCAGGGTGGGGCGGCCCCGCACGCGGGCAAGCGTGGCCGTGAGTGCGGCGCCGGCGCGGGCGAGCGTCGCAGGGACTCGGAGCTCGCGGAGCGAGGGGACGTTTGCACGGATGAGGGCGATGAACTCGCGCCACGACGCCGGCCGGTCGTCGGCGACGGGGCTCGTCCCCTGCCAGCCGATGTCGGCAGCGCGGATCAGCGCGCAGGCCGCGTCCTCGACGTGAAGGTGCGAGAAGGGCGCATCCCCACGGCCCGGCGAGACGAGCAGCCCGCGACGGACCATCGCGAACATCGCGTCCCGTGCGCCGTAGACGTGCGGCAGGCGGAGGATGCCTGTGACGAACGGCCCAGTGGCGGCGACCGCGGCGAGAGCCCGTTCCGCGTCGAGCTTGGCCCGGCCGTACCCGGACCACGGGTGCGGCGGCGTGCGCTCGTCGGCCGGTCCGCCTTCACCATCGTAGACGGTCGTGCTGCTGGCGAAGACGAACCGCGCGACGCCTGCCGCCGCGGCGGCCCGGGCGAGCGACGCCGTGCCTGCGACGATCGTCGGATGAAGCAGCGCGTACGGCTCGAACGTCGCTCGGCCGGCGAGGTGGATCACCGCGTCGACACCGGCGACGGCGCGGACGAGGGACGCCTCGTCGCGGAGGTCGGCGACGATGATATCGCGAGAGTAGTCGGTTACGTACTGTGCGCGGTGCGGGCGGTGGATCATCAGCCGCACGGAGACGTCGGCGTCGGCGAGCTGGCGGGCGACCTCGACACCGATGAACCCCGTCGCTCCGGTCACGAGGATGCGGCTGGAGGTCATCGTCGCCATGGCGCACTGCGCACGACGAGGCACCCCGCCGCCGGTGGCGCCGTCTCGCGACGCGTACGAACATTGAGGTCGGCCATGGCGCTGCCCTTCGCGCCTTCCGTGCCGCCGGAACGAAGCAACCGGTGAATCAGTTTGCCGGCAGCGGGATTCTCGAGTGGAGGGCGGACGATGCGCGTGCTGGTCACCGGAGCGACGGGCTACATCGGCGGGCGACTCGTACCCCTGCTGCTCGAGCGCGGGCACGAGGTGACGGTCCTCGTCCGCGATCCGCGGCGGGCGGTACAACGACCGTGGTCGGAGCGGGTGACGGTCAGGGCCGGCGACCTGCTCGACGCGCCGTCACTGGTCGGCGCGTTCGAGGGGATCGACACAGCGTACTACCTCGTGCACTCGATGTACTCGGGGAGCGACTTCGCGGCCCGTGATCGCGAGGCGGCGACCAACGTCGTGCGGGCGGCGGCCAGCCTGCCACGCCTCGTGTACCTCGGCGGGCTGCTCCCGCGCACCGCGCACGCGCCTTCGAAACATCTCGCCAGCCGTGCCGAGACGGGGCGCGTGCTGCGCGAGTCGCTGCCGACGACCGAGCTCCGCGCCGGTCCGATCATCGGCTCGGGGAGCGCATCGTTCGAGATGGTCCGCTACCTCACCGAGCGGCTGCCGGTGATGGTCGCGCCGCGCTGGATCCTCAACGCCGTCCAGCCGATCGGCGTCGCGGACGTGCTGCGATATCTCGTGCTCGCCGCCGAGCGGCCGCCGTTGGGGGTCGTCGACGTCGGCGGCAACGTGCTGACCTTCCGCGAGATGATGCTCCAGTACGCCGAGGCGCGCGGACTGCACCGGGTGATCATCCCCGTCCCGGTGCTCGCGCCGTCGCTCGCCGCGCGGTGGGTGGGCGCCGTGACGCCCCTCCCGAACAGCATCGCCGTCCCGCTGATCGAGGGTGTCGTCGACCCTGTGCTCGCCGACACGAGCGCGGCCCGTCAGCACTTCCCCGAAGTCGAGCCCGTGTCCTACCGTGCCGCCCTCGAGCGCGCACTCGAGCGGACCACCGGGCAGCGCGTCGAAACGGCATGGAGCGATGCGCTCAATGCATCGTCGACGGTCGAGCTGAGTGACCGCGAGGGATTGATCCGCGAGGTCCGGATGGTCGAATCGCGGGCATCGGTGGGCCGTGTCTACGAGACCATCGCCTCGTTGGGCGGGGACCGCGGCTGGCTTGCGTGGAACTGGGCGTGGGAGCTGCGCGGTATGCTCGACCGGCTGGTTGGCGGACCCGGGCTTCGACGTGGCCGGCGCGATGCGGCCGTGCTACTTCCTGGCGAAGCGGTGGACTTCTGGCGCGTGGAGGTGAGCGACCCGCCGCGGCGGCTTCGGTTACGCGCCGAGATGAAGGTACCGGGGCAGGCGTGGCTGCAGTGGGAGATCGCGCCGGCGGACGGCGGGTCGGACGGCGCCGGCCCCGAAGGATCCGTGCTCGCGCAGACGGCGATCTTCGCGCCGCGCGGACTCGCCGGCGCGCTCTACTGGTATCTCCTTTATCCGATCCACAAGCTGATCTTCAGCGCGATGGCTCGGGCGATCGCGCGCGAAGCCGAACGACCTGCGACTGAGCCCGCGCGCGCAGTCACGCCGCCGACGTGATCCGCGACGAGAGGGCCGGCACGTGTGCGCCGGCCCCCTGGTCTTCACCGCTCATCCCGTCATTCGCTGCGACGCTCCGCAGCGAGCGCCGGCATCAGGAGCAACTGCGTTTGCTGCAAGTGATCGTCTTCGCCGTGCTGTTCGTTGTGCCGGCGCTGTTCGTCACGGTGAGCGTGACGGTGTAGCTCTTGCGCGAGGCAAACGCGTGCGAGGAGGTCGCGCCGGTTGCCGTACCGCCATCGCCGAAGGTCCAGCTGTACGCCGCCGCATTCGTCGACCCAGTGCCGTCGAAGGAGCAGGTCAGCTGCGAACAGGTATAGGTGTAGCTGGCCACCGGATCGGTGGACGGCGGCGGTGGCGGCGGCGGCGCACCCGCCGAGATCCATGCGGTGTACAGGAACTTGTTCGTCGTCCCCGACGGCACGCTCGTGGTGCTGGCGTTCGCCTTCAGCGCAGCATCCACCTGTGCCGGCGTCGCCGTCGGAACGACCTGGAGGTAGAGCGCCGCGGCACCCGCCACGTGCGGCGTCGCCATCGACGTGCCGCTGATCGTGTTGGTCGCCGTGTTGCTCGAGTACCAGGCCGACGTGATGTTCACTCCCGGCGCGTTGATGTCCACGCAGCTGCCGCGGTTGGAGAACGACGCGAAGCCGTCGTTGATGTCGGTCGCACCTACCGTGATCGCCGAGGGCTCAGCCGCCGGGGAGTGCAGGCAGGCATCGCCGCCGTCATTGCCAGCCGCCACGGCGTAGGTCACGCCGGCCGCCACGGAGCGCGCGACCGCCGCGTTCAGCGTGGACGACACACCGCCGCCAAGGCTCATATTCGCCGCGCTCGGCACGGACGGATTCGCGTTCTTCTGCGCCGTCACCCAGTCGATGCCGGCAATGACGCCAGACGTCGACCCCGAGCCCGAGCAGTCGAGCACGCGCACGGCGACGAGCGACACCTTCTTCGCCACGCCGTATGTCGTGCCGCCCACCGTGCCCGCCACGTGCGAGCCATGGCCGTTGCAGTAGGCGGCCGTGCCGCCCACCGTCACCTCATCGATCCCCTTCACCGCGCGGCCGTTGTACTCGCTGTGGGTGAAGTTGATGCCCGTGTCGATGATGTACACCGTGACGCCGGTACCGTCCGCGTTGTACACGTACGTGCCGCTGAGTGGCAGCGTGCGCTGGTCGATGCGGTCGATCCCCCACGTGGCGCCGGTCTGCGTGGCGTCGATCGTCATCGTCTGGTCCTGCTCCACCAGCAACACGTCCGGATCGGCGCGTAGCGCGGCGACCACCTCATCGGGCAGTGAGAGCGCCATCCCCTTCATCGCGGACGTGTACACGTGCGTCAGCTTGCCAGCGTATTTCGCCGCAATCTTCACGGCCTTGCCCGGGACGTCCGTTTCATCGTCGCGCAACTGCACGATGTACTGGCCGGGGAGGGGCACGCCGGACTTCGCGAAGCTCGCGGGGGCGGGCGCGAGGGTGGCGGCAGGCGCGACCGGCGACGGCCCGTCAGAACATGCGGAGACGCCAAGGGCGAGCGCCGCGACAACGGTAATTCTCCTCATAGTGGTCTCTAGCTGAGGATGTGCCGGCATGAGCCAGCGAGATATCGCGGCGTCGCGAGCTCGAATTCGAGCGAACACGAGGCTATGACAATGACTCTCGGTTCGCAAGCGACCGCCACCAACTGAGACATTTCTGCGTTGCGTCGTGCTGGATGTGAGGCGCTGCCAGGACCACGCTCGATTTCGGTGAGCACACAGTGGTGCCCGCGTTGCACTGTTTGTACGTGAAGGTGCCTGTCACCTGCCCGAGCACGTCGGTGTACGCGCCGGTGTTCGCGGAGTTGCGACCTTCGAACCGTTGCGGAGAAAGCGCTGTCGTATTGCGGACCGTTGACGACGCTGGGATCGTTGGCCAGTACCCGCACGAGCCTCACCTTTCCGCGGCGTTCAACGAATGGGCGGCCGTGCCAGGGTCAGGGGCAATGTGCGGTCAGCTGTGAATCACTTCCCTCGCAGCTTGGCCACCGGGCCGTCGACGCCGTTCGGCAGCTGCTCATCCGCCAGTTGGTCGTCGTCGCGAACCTGCTGTTTCAGCCTGGCCAGCTCCGCCTTGAGCGTGGCCGTGAGTGCCTGCTGACCCGGCCGCCCGTAGAGATTGCGGAGCTCGTGCGGATCGCGAACCAGGTCGAAGAGCTCCCACTGATCCTTCTTCCAGAAGTAGATCAGCTTGTGGGTACGCGTCCGCACGCCGTAGTGCGCCCGGGTGTTGTGGTCACCGGGATCGTGGTAATAGCGGTAGTACATCGACGTTCGCCAGTCGGCCGGCGTCCTGCGCTTCAGCACGGGCAGCAGGCTGCGCCCCTGCATGTCGGGCGATGGCGGCAGGCCAGCAGCGTCCAGAAAGGTCGGTGCGAAGTCGACGTTGAGGGCCATCGCGCTGGTGCGAGTCCTCGGGGCGATGCCGGCAGGCCAGCGGACAAGGAACGGCATCCGGATCGACTCCTCGTACATGAAGCGCTTGTCGAAGAGCCCGTGATCGCCGAGAAAGAATCCTTGGTCGCTGGTATAGATGACGATCGTGTTCCTTGCGAGACCGGCCTTGTCGAGGTATGCGAGTATTCTGCCGACGCTTTCATCCACCGACTGCACGGTGGCGAGGTAGTCCTGCATGTAGCGCTGATACTTCCACGCGGCGAGCGCCGGCCCGGTGAGGAGAACATTCTTGCCGTTGCGCGGGAGCCGCACCGAGTCAGGCTTGGCCTGGTGCCATTTCGCCAGATCCTGACCGGCGAGACCAACCGGCGGCGTCAGCTTGAGATCGCGGTTGGTCAGATCCGCGGCGACGCGCTGCTGGTTCTCGTGCAGCGCGTCGGTGCGCGTCTCATAGGTGTCATGGAGGGTGGCCGGCTCCGGAATGCGCCGGCCAGCGAAGTTGGCAGAGTGCGCCGCATCCGGATCCCACGGTCGGTGGGGTGCCTTGTGATGCATCATCAGGAAAAACGGCTTGTCGCGCGGGCGCGTCTCGAGGAAATCCAGGGCAAGGTCGGTGATTACGTCGGTGACATAGCGGCCCGTATAGGTCTTCTGGCTCGAAGCCGTGTAGAAAATCGGGTTCTGATAGACGCCCTGGCCCGGCAGGATCTCCCAGTGGTCGAAGCCGGCGGGATCGCTGCCGAGATGCCACTTGCCGATCATCCCGGTGTAGTAGCCCCCCTGCTGGAGGAGCCGCGGGGCCGTCATGCGCGAGCTGTCGAAGCGATTGAACATCGTGACGCCGTTCAGGTGCGAGTACTGGCCGGTCAAGATTGTCGCCCGGCTCGGCGTGCAGATGGAGTTGGTCGCGAAGACGTTGGTGAGCAGCGCTCCCTCGCGGGCCAGTCGGTCGATGTTTGGCGTCTCGTTGACACGCGACCCGTAAGCGCCGATGGCATGCGCGGCGTGGTCGTCGGTCATGATGTAGATGATGTTGGGCCGCGCGGCGGCCGGTGTCGTCTGCGCTGCAGCGGCGGCGGCGTTCAGGGTCAGGGCCAGCAGCGCGCAAAACTTCCGGCAATTCATCGGCGCTCCTCGTCTTGGATATAACCGGCCCGTTGCTCAGTGGCCGAAGAGACTCATTCTAGTGGCGCGTTGGGGAATCGGACGTCCCGCC
Organism: Gemmatimonadales bacterium; assembly: GCA_038319955.1. GTDB lineage: Bacteria > Gemmatimonadota > Gemmatimonadetes > Gemmatimonadales > Gemmatimonadaceae > AG11. The sequence goes on from JBBQDT010000024.1 coordinate 37,191, forward strand.
AGTGATCCCACCCGAGCACGGACCCACCGATCATGCCGATCAGCCCGAGCAGCGAGCCTTCTGAACACTCGTACTTCTGGCCATGGCATTTCAGTTCGGCGAACGGAATGGCACTGACCATCCCCACGAGCAGTCCCCGCCACCTCGACCTCCCTTCGTATGCCTTGAGCGACTCCACGTCGGCGCGGGCAAAGCGGCGCAGGGGGCCATCGTCGAGACGGAGCGTGACGGACACCGAATCGATGTCCATGAG